>JBGTCS010000094.1:0-14626 GCA_041748715.1 Pyrinomonadaceae bacterium
TCGTCGATCTTTGACGCAGCCAGTTTTGCGATCTCAAAGTTCTTTTTGCGGTATGCCTGAAACACGACGTCGAGGTATAGTTGGTCGCGAGTGGCCGAATCGGGCATCTTTTCGATCTCGGCGATCCTTTCTTCGGGGGAATTCGGCAACTTGCGCAAGTATTTATAGGCAACGTCGGTCGTGTATTCGGTCGGGACGAGCGGGGCGAGAGTCGCCATCGCCCCAACCAGCTCAGCCGTGAGATTTTGTGCAAACTCCAGCGTCTTTGGCAACAGCATTGTGCCGAGAGCATATCTGACGGTACGCTGATTATTATCAGGCGTAGGTCGCTGGAGCAATGTTATCGCTCCTCGCAAATAGCTGGCGATGACGCCCGGTGGAACGCCTGCACGATTTCCTGTTATGTCCGGCAGTATAATATCGCCGATTCTTTGCATAATGATCGCGTCGTCGTTGAGGTCAGCAAAGCGCGAGCGGAACGGATAGGTTCCCAGCATTGCAAAATCATTCGCATCCAGATTTGGCTGACCCAAAAGTGTGTTTAGAACCTTCGTGAAAAATTGATTTGCCCGCTCTTCATCGACGGGCCGCAATCTTCTCAAAAAATGAATCTGACCTTGATTGACCTCGCTCTGAAGGCTTTGTTCGGCAAAGTCGGCGGCACGTTTCGGATCCGTTTCAAGCAGCGTATTTGCAATTTCAAGCTCAGCGCGCGAACGCCTTGCCTTATCTTTGGTCATTTCGGCGATCAGGTTCTTTGACCAGGCTATGTCATGCTTTGCTATCAGCGTGGCGATTCTGCGGTAAGCCGTGTTCTTTGCGGTGATCTCCTTGGCGGCATCATTCTGACCTACCGCTATCTTGTTTAGCGAAAATCGAAAGAGAGCACGGGCATACTCTTCATCCTCGGGCCATGTTACATCCGCGATCTGAGCGAGGGTCACTGCGGATAGCTTTTCGTCGCGCATAGAGACGACCCATTGCTGAATTTCTTGAATGCTGGCGAGTTTATTGGTTTGGGCCGGAACCGGGAGCTTAGTTGGCAGAGGATTCTTGACCTGCGCCGAGCCGATTCGTGGAAACAATAACGTGCTGATGGCGATAAAAAAAACGAGTGGTAGACGTTTCATACGCTGAGACTCCGATGACGAAATTAGCACTCATATTCTACAATAGGTTTTTGAGTTTCCCGCGCATTTTCTCTGATCATTGTTTCCGCCTCTTTCGTTCTTTTCGAGTTTTGAGTGCGACCGATCGTGAACCAAAGAAATTTCCCGCGAAGACGCCAAGAACGCAAAGAAGAAAAGAAGCCAAGCAATTTCCACCCGAAAAATTTGGTTTGTCGCACGAAAGAACCTATAATTGGCACCTGATCTGATGAAGGCAAAACACTCCGCAAAATCTCTCTTACTATTGTTATTTTTTGTCTCTTTCGTGGGCATATCGAATGGGCAGGATTTTCTGCCGGAACTCGTTAAAAGGATTAAGCCTTCGGCGGTCGCGATTGAGACTTTTGATTCCAAAGGCAACACCATGGCGCGTGGAAGCGGATTTTTTATTGCGGCTGATCGTGTCATTACAAATCGCCACGTAATCGAACGGGCGGCCCGGGTTGAGATCCATTTGCTCGACGGGAAAAAATTTCCCGTTCGCGGGGTGCTGGCGATTGATGGTGAGGGTGATCTGGCGTTGCTACAGGTTGAGATTCCGAAAAGCCTGGCATTTCCGCTCCCGATCGTCCGAGCTGTCCCGCGGGAAGGTGAATCGATTGTCGTCGTCGGCAATCCTTATGGTCTCGAGGGCAGTGTTTCAAACGGAATTGTCTCGGCGGTTCGCGAAATTTCCGGCTACGGCAAGATCATTCAGATCACGGCGTCGATCTCGCCGGGTTCGAGCGGTTCGCCGGTTGTAAACATGGCCGGACATGTTATCGGTGTCGCAACTCTGCAAGCGGCCGAAGGTCAAAATCTCAACTTTGCGGTGCCCGCCGAGCGGATATCGCAGCTCAAAATCAGCGAGTTACAGACGTTTAATTCGTTGATTGCCGAAACGCAAAAGAATAAACGCTCATCGGCCGAGCGTCTGTATTCGCAGGGCCTGGCTCAGCTTTCGCGTGACGATTATGCTCGTGCAGTCCCGTATTTTGAGAAGGCAGCCGAAACCGACTCGACCTATGCCGAGGCATGGTATCAGGTTGGATACTGTTACGGTGCTCTCGGGAAGCATAACGAGGCCTTAAAAGCCTCGCGTCAGGCCGCAAAACTCAGGCCGGAATGGGCTGAGACCTTTGTAAATATTGGAGCGTCAAGTTATGCTCTGGGTCAATACAAGGAAGCCGTCGATGCTTATCGCCAGGCAATCCGTCTCGATGACGGCAATGCGGATATGCAATATTCACTTGGTCTGACATTTGGCAAACTAAACCGTCCGGACGAAGAAATTCTAGCCTATCGCCGGGCCATCGCTTTACGACCCGATCACGCTAATTCGCTTGAGAAGTTGGGGATCGCTCTTTTCAATCAAAAACGTTATGCCGAAGCGGCGACGGCCTTTGAATCCTTAAAGATCTATAAGCCGGCTTCGTCAACCTATAATCTTTTAGGCGAAAGTTATCTTGAGGTCGGAAAGGCCGAGGAAAGCCTTGAGTCATTTAATAATGCACTGGGCTACAATCAGGATTTTGACAAGGCCCGCTTCAACCTGGGCCGAGCCTACATCAAAACCGGCAATCGCGAAATGGCCCAGGTCCAGTACGAAATATTGCGAAATTCGCGTTCCGACTGGGCTGACCGGCTGTTTGTTTTGCTGAATCCCTGATCTAAGACTGAGAATGTAATTACTAATCATCAAAATATGTCGAGGTACTACCCACTATGTCGATAGGTTTAAGATCCAAATTACTCATTTGTACGGCTGTTGCAAACATTGCATTTGCATGCGCCCAAACGACCCGATCACAAGAATTGATGCCTTTTTTTGAGGGAGAAGTTATTGCCGTTACCGACGGAGATTCGCTGACCGTCAAACTTGATACCGGTAAAAAGTTTCAGGTTCGACTGCAAGGCATCGGGGCACCTGAACTGCGGCAGCCTCACGGGGCTGAATCCCGGAAAAACTTGGCGGATAAGATCTTGGGTAAACAAGTAAAGGTCGAGTTTCGATTTACCGATGACCTCGGTCGCGTTCTGGGAAAGATCGTTAACCAGGGCGAGGATGTTGGACTTGCCCAGCTTCAATCAGGTCTGGCGTGGTTCTACACAAAATTCGCCAATGAACTTACCAATGACGACCGCGAGATATACGACGAGGCGTTTGTCGAAGCGACGAAAGCAAAGGTCGGTCTATGGAAAGATAAGGCGCCGATTTCCCCTTGGGCTTATCGAGCACAAAATAAGATCGAAGAGGGAAACGAGCCGGTGGCGGTTCTCACGGGACAGATCATCGGCAACAGCCGGACAAAAATTTTCCTAAAACCAAATTGCCCAGGCTATAAGGCTGTGCCGGCGAAGTACAAGGTCCTGTTTGAGACGGAATCCGATGCACAACGTGCCGGCTACCGGTCATTAAAAAACTGTCGTTGAGATTTTGGCACTCAGCGACAGCTTTTTAATCGATTAAACACTTGTAAACTAAGGCTGTTCCTTTTTCTCCACGATTAGTGCGCTCATAAAGCTGTCTTGTATTTCTTTCTCGAGGAAAAGCTTGGTATGCGACCCGCAGGCGAGGAATGACGATGTCAGCGGAATGGTAAAAGTCACGCTTTCGCTCTGGCCGGGGAGCGAGCTTTCGGCTAGCAGCGAGCGTTTTGTTACCCGACCGTCACCGACCGTGAACATAGCCAGTTTGACCTCGTCTTTCTTTAGCTCTCTGCCGTCAGTCGTTTTGATATCGCGAGCATCAAGCAAAGTTTTCCATTGATCTTTTTTCTCGTCGCGCATTAGGACTACGGCGTCCAACGTCTGGGCACAGTTGCCACCGAAAGCATATATTTGGACCGATGACGGTTTTGTCACGGCGTCGAGAGCCATGTGAAAACGTTTTGCACGATCGAGTGCTGCTGCGAGGTAAGCCCGCACCTGAGCAAAGGTGGTCTGAGCAAAAAGGCGATCGTCCTGACCGGCGTCTTTACTCAATTCGGCCGGTTTTATGTCTTTGTTGGTCAACGCCAATTTGTTGGCATCTTTTAACTTGCTCAGGAATTTAGGATCAGCTATCGCCCCCCAACCATATTTGATCCAGGTCTTTACGTCATACAGATCGACTTGTAGGGGCTTTAAATTTTCATCCAAGAATCGAGCATATTTTTGATGCGGAATCAATTGGAAAACCGACGGTTGCGTCATGACATCCTCAGCCCGAAGATCGTCAATAAACGGCAATTTGCGGTCGGCCACGATCGGGTAACCATTTAACAGGGCATCGAACGAACCAAACGAACCTTCGTTTGGAGTCCCGAACATCATCAGCTTGTTAATATGTGCTGCCCCTACCCATCTGGGCACCGGCTTTACGCCGCGGGCCGGCAGGTCAGCCGAGCCGTACATTGCGGCATATCGGGCAATCAGTCCGCCCATCGAGTGGGCGAGAATGTCGAACTTTAGATCAGGCCGCTTTAGTGATCTTTTGGCGGTCGTCATTTTTTGCATTAGCTTTTGAGCCGCTTCCACATTGTCGCGCCGCCAATCATACGCAAAAATGTAAAATACATCCTCGGCCTGTGGCTTGTCCCATTGGGCTTCGGTATATCCCCGTTCTTTTAGCGAATCTATCAGCGACTGATACACCTCAACATCTGGCAGCACCGGCAGTTCGACCTTTCGGATGATGTCCTTGACCTTGAGTCCGTCGCGGTTATTACGCAAATTAGTCGATGTCATCGGAAGTCGCAGATCATCGTCTTTATCGCGGCGAACGCTGAACCAGGAGGTCTTACCATTGGCTGGATTCACAAGTTCCGAACCAGACACACCCGGAATTATGATCACCGGACGTTTGCCGGTTGTCTGAGCCGACGCATAGATGCCAAGCAGCGAAAATAATAACAGGAAGAGTAATAAAGATTTTGTTTTCAGCATATATTCAGCAAATGATTCAGTTTCGTAAAACCCGAGCGACAGCTACGCCGGCAAAGGTTTTGCAATAACAGTGTGCCATTCTAAGATAACTAAACGGAGCAGGCGGTTGCTTTTGTTTATAATGCGACCTTGTCCGCCGCGGTCGCAGGCCTTTATTAGTTTGCGGCTTAAAGCTAAACTCGTAAAGTCCGATATGGAACTTACACTTGCTATCACCGGCGCATCCGGCTCTATTTATGCTCATCGAACCCTCCAGCTTTTAGCCGCGAGCGGCGTTGTTGAAACGATAAATTTAATAATGTCCGACACTGCAGCCGTGGTCGCCCAGGTTGAAATGGGTGCCAATCTAAAGGAGCCCGATTCAGACAAGATAAACCAATGGTTGGGTTTGCCGAGCGAATCAAAGCTGATCAGATATTGGCGGCTCGATAATTTTGCAGCAAAGCCGTCGTCCGGATCGAATAAACAGGCAGGCATGATTATCGTGCCGTGTTCGATGGGCACAGTCGGGTCGATAGCGTCGGGTGCCGGAACAAATCTGATTCACCGTGCCGCCGATGTGTGTCTAAAAGAAGGCCGGATGCTTTTGCTCGTACCGCGCGAAACTCCCTACAATGCCATTCATCTGGAAAACATGCTCAAACTATCGCATGCTGGCGCCCGCATTTTGCCCGCCAGTCCCGGATTTTATCACCGGCCGAAAACCATCGACGATCTAGTCGAACACCTCTGTTTTCGAATACTGGACCAATTTGATATTCCGCATTCGAAAAAGAGCCAATGGACCGGCGAAGAAGTTAAATAGGGAGCAAAATGAGCGATACCGTCGAACGTTTTTCCAGCCGCGTAGCAAATTATGTTAAGTATCGACCCGGATATCCGCGCGGCGTCATTGGTCATCTGGAGAAAAATTGCGGACTCACCCACGAATCCGTGATTGCCGATATTGGCTGCGGAACGGGCATTTCGTCGCAATTATTTTTGGAGAACTGCAACTCGGTGATAGGTGTTGAGCCGAATGCCGCGATGCGAGCTGCGGCCGTTGAGTTTCTGGCAGATTTTCCGGACTTTCGTCTTATTGACGGCACGTCTGAAAATACGAAGCTTGCGGATGGGTCCGTCGATATTGTCGTCGCGGCACAGGCGTTTCACTGGTTTGACGCGGACAAAACACGGGCCGAATTCCATCGAATATTAAAACCTGGCGGATATATCGTATTGATATGGAATGAACGGCAACTGACTACAACGCCGTTCCTGATCGAGTACGAAGGGTTTTTGCTAAAGTACGCTGACGATTACAGTAATGTTAGGCACGAAAATATCGATGCGAACCGACTTGAAGATTTTTTCCGGGCGCCATTCCAATCGGCAACCTTCCCTAATTTTCAGATATTCGATTTTGACGGCTTAAAAGGTCGAATGCTTTCCGCTTCATATATGCCGGACGAATCGAATTCGGTATTCGAGGCGATGATCGAAGAGTTGCGCATGCTGTTTGCCAAACACGCCGAAAACGGTAGAATTAAGGTTTTGTATGACACCAATCTGTACCACTCCCCGATTTGATCTATGGCAGTAAACGAAAATAGTAATCCCGAAACCCGCACCATCACGGTAGCTCACTCTCCCGACTCAGACGATGCATTTATGTTCTACGGGCTTGCCACGAACAAGCTCGAGACCGACGGTTTGAAATTTGAGCACACGTTAAAGGACATTCAGTCGTTAAACGAAGATGCCAAAAATGGCGTTTTTGACGTGACCGCTATCTCTTTCCACGCTTTTGCATATGTCTCTGACAAATATGTTCTGTTGCCGCACGGGGCCAGCATTGGCGACAAATATGGCCCGATCCTCGTCGCCAAAGAGAATCGAAAGGTAGATGAGATCGGTAAGATGAAGATCGCGATACCGGGCGAACTGACAAGTGCATTCTTGGCGCTTCGTATTTATAACGCAGAGTTTGAATACGTCGTCGTCCCGTTTGATGAGATCATCGACGCGGTCGTCAAGGGTGATGTCGATGCCGGATTGCTTATCCACGAGGGGCAGCTGTTTTATCATCAACTGGGACTCTATAAAGTGCTTGATCTCGGCGAATGGTGGTATGAAAAAACCGGACTGCCGCTGCCGATGGGCGGCAATGTCATCCGTCGCGACCTGGGAAAAGAAATGATGCAGAGGGTTTCAAAACATCTGCACGCCAGCATCGTCTATTCGATGGATAACCGCGAAGATGCACTTGCCTACGCAATGCAGTTTGCCCGCGATATGCAGCCCGAACTTGCCGACCGTTTTGTCGCTATGTGGGTCAACGATTTGACGCTCGATTACGGCGACCGCGGCCGCGAAGCCGTCGTCCGCCTGCTCGCCGAAGGCCACAAGGCCGGGATCATACCCAATACGGTCAGGGTCGATTTTGTAGATTAAATCAGTTCTAAAAAACGCCAGCCGTTTCATGTTTGCCGTCGAATCCCAGATCGCCGGAAACGTGTAACGGCTTTTTTGTATTAGAGAAAATTTGGATTTTACGCGATAGGTTTACCCGAGCATGGAATTTTTGACCGACAAAGCCGGATTCGGTCTGTGAAACAGATGAATGTATGATTGGGAGATAAAAAACTATCATCAGAGAAAAAAGAGTATGAAAAGGAAATCTCTCAGTTTACAAATTAGGTTTGGGGTAGGACTTGCCTTGATGGTTGCGCTTGCGACCTTTATAACCGCGGCTGCCGCTCAAGAAAATTCCAACCCGAACAATAGTAATCAAACGAATGTAAACAGCGTGACTACGACCTCGCCGACTCCGGTGCCGTTCTCTGAAATTGTATCGCAGTCGGAAAGCGCTCTGGCGACCATTAACGAACTTGCGGCGAGTAGCGACGGCGATCCGCTCGCCGAGAATGTCGAACGCGAGATGCCCGGCCTGATTACCGAAATTGATGCCCGTCTCGGCGAAACGGCCCGAATGATCGAGGGCCGCGTTTCCCTCGAACGCCTAAAATCTTTTGAGGCCGAGTGGAAGTCATCGACAACCATCCTGTCAAAGTGGAAAAAGAGCCTGACCGAACGAGCTAAGGCAATTGAAGCAAATCTTAAAGATTTGAATCAACTCGACGAAAAGTGGAAAAAGACTGCGGCGGAGCTGCAGTCGGTCGAAAGTCCGCCCGAGGTCGGAGGGCGTGTCAGCGAAATACTCACTGCGATAAGCCTCATTCGCGGCCAGATCGAGGCCGAGCAAGCTCGAATAGTATCTCTGCAAAGTAAAGTTGCTGAACAGCAAAAACGGACCGATGACGCTATCGCATCGATCGTACAGACACGTGAATCGCTTGTTGGCCAATTGTTTGTCCGGGACAGCCCCGCGATTTGGAGCAGCAATTTTTGGAGCCGTGCTCAGACGGATATCGGCGAAAGAGCAAATGAATCGCTCGCCGCTCAAACAAGCACCCTTTCGATCTTTGTGCGACAAAATTTTGAACGGATCGTCGGTCATGTTTTTATATTTCTGCTTTTTGCCGGTCTGCTGATCTATTTGCGACGGGCCGCCAACCCCTGGGTCGAAAAGGAACCAGAATTAAAATCATCGGCGGTGATTTTTTACTTTCCTATATCGACCGCGATTATTCTGGCGATTTTTGCCAATCGTTGGATTTATCCTCAAACCCCGCAAATTTTGCAGGCCCTTTTCGGAGCAATTGTTCTAATCCCCACAGTGATGATCGTGCGAAAATTGGTCGAACGGCCTATTTTTCCGCTGCTTTATTCGCTCGTAGTTTTTTATTTTATCGATCAGGTCCGGACAGTCGCCGAGGCACTGCCCGTGTTTTCGCGACTGATCTTTATGGCCGAAATGCTCGGCGGAGTTTTGTTTTTCTTATGGGTAATCTTTGGCCGTCTGGCCGAAAACAAAACCGAAGAACTGGTTCACGGCCGAGTTTTTAAGACGATTAAGATAGCCGCAACTATAGCGGTGCCGTTGTTTGCTATCTCATTCATTGCGAACGCCCTCGGTTATGTAGTATTTGCGAAATTACTGGGAAACGCCGTCTTGCGGAGCGCGTATGTCGCCATTATTTTGTACACCTTTGTTCGGATAATCGATGGTTTGATAATTTTTGCGCTCAGATTCAGACCGTTCAGCCTGTTGGGGATGGTTCAAAATAACCGTTTTCTGATCCAGCATCGACTTCGTCGGGGTGTTCGTGTGCTTGGCTTGATCCTATGGGCAGCGATTACGCTCGACCTGCTATCGTTGCGTCAGCCGCTTTTCGATGCGGTGACTGCGGCTTTCGCGTCCCAATTAAAGATCGGATCATTTGAAATATCTCTGGGCGATGTGCTTGCGTTTGTGATCGCGGTCTGGCTGTCATTCGTGATATCTCGATTTGTGCGTTTTGCGCTTGAGGAGGATATCTATCCGCGGGTCACTCTCGGCCGGGGACTGCCGTATGCGATCTCGACAATGCTCCACTATACGCTGCTCGTGCTTGGGTTTATGCTCGCGTTGGCGATCATCGGGCTGGATCTGACAAAATTTACTATCATCGCCGGTGCATTTGGCGTGGGCATCGGTTTTGGGTTACAGAACATTGTCAACAATTTTGTTTCCGGGATTATTCTTTTGTTCGAGCGGCCGGTAAATGTTGGCGATACCGTGCAGGTCGGCGAGGATGGCGGCGAACTGGCTCGGATCGGGCTTCGGGCCAGCGTAATACGGACGCTTGAGGGTTCGGAGGTGATCGTTCCGAACGGCGATCTTATTTCAGCAAAGGTAGTTAACTGGACCCTTTCAGATCAACGGCGGCGTCTCGAGATAAATGTCGGCGTAGCCTACGGGACCGATCCTCGAACCGTGATCGAAATCCTGACCAAGGTCGGATCCCATCATCCTGATGTATTGAAGGATCCGGGGCCGCAAACACTTTTTGTCGGCTTTGGCGATAGCTCGCTGGATTTTCAATTACGTGCATGGATCGACAAATTTGATCAATGGGTTGTTATTAGGAGCGATCTTTCGCTTGCGGTCCATGATGCCTTGCGTGACGCGGCGATCGAGATACCATTTCCTCAACGAGACCTGCACTTGGTGAGTGTCAACGCCGACGTACAAAAAAACCTTATGCCGAAACCGGACAAGAGTTAGAAGTCCTATTCGCGGCATTCGATATCCGATGTCAACTTATTTCGGTCTGACGGCATCTATCTCATTGTTCTGAAAGGAAATGGAGAAATAATGAAAAGATCTTTAGTTACATTGCTGCTGGTTCTATGTGTCTCGGCGAGCATCTCGCTCGGCCAGACGGCACGCGTCGTTAAAAGCGATCTCAGTGCTGCGGATATTGAACGCGTTGTTGCGAAATTTACAGAAAACGAAGAGGCTTTTCGTTCGGCGCTGACGAGTTACGTTTTTAAGCGATATGCCACGATCAACATTATCGGATTGGGCGGCCAGATCGCCGGTACGTATCGGCGCGATTCATTTATGAGCTTTACACAGGACGGCGGGCGGTTTGAAAAGGTTTTGTTTGCACCGGTGGCAACGACGCCTCCGGGATTCATGACGCCTGAGGATCTCGAGGATCTCGGCGGTGTCAATCCGTTTGCTCTCAATCCGAAGTATATTTCTCAATATAATTTTTCGTATGTCGGCGTCGAAAATATCGATGAACTGAGCCTGTATGTTTTTGATATTACGCCAAAAGCCATTCCCGATCCCAAAAAGACCAAACAACGATTGTTTACGGGCCGTATTTGGGTCGATGTGGACGACCTTATGATCGTAAAATCGAGGGGAAAGGCCGTTCCTGAGACAAAAGAAAACAAGTTTCCGGTCGTCGAGACAACGCGTCAGCAGGTGGACGGCAAATACTGGTTCCCGGCGGACGCCCGTTCGGATGACGAACTCGTTTTTGACAACGGTTCGGTAATACGTTTAAAAATGCGAGTCAAATTCACGGAATATGCCGTTGGGCGCAGCGAAGTCCGCATTTTGGATGATGTTCCGGATCCAACACCGTCGCCGACGCCGGAGAAAAGGTGATGAGTGATTAGTGAAAAGTGATGAGTGATGAGTGATGAGTGATGGGAAAGGAATAGTTAAACTTTTCATCGGCGTTCACCGTCCACTGCCTATCGTCCACTGCCCACTGCCCACTGCCCACTCACCCTATTTGCGTCCGAGTTCATCCGCGATCGCGGTTCTTGTTTTTACCAACAAGTCCATCAGATCATTTTCCGCCGTTAGGCCTGTGGTTTCGATTGGAGGGAGCAAAACCATTTCGACGGTTCCGGAATAAGCGACGCCGGTTCGTTTACCCATCATCCAATCAGAATTCCGGATCGCGACCGGAACGATTGACGCTCCTGTTTGGATAGCAAGGTGAAACGCACCTTTTTTGAACGGTAAAAGCTCGCCCGGCATCGCTCGAGTGCCTTCGACAAAAACCCCGAACGAGAACCCGTCTGCCATAACATCGCGGGCTTTTTGCATCGAAGCCCGTCCACGCTCGGGATTGCTCCGGTCGATGGCAATAATATTCACAAAACTCATCCCCTGGCCAAAGATCGGTGCCTTTAGCAATTCCTTTTTGGCGACGAGACCCATTTTTTTGCCGGCGTAAAAAAACAAGGTCGCCGTGTCGAGATACGAGCGGTGATTTGACACAAAAACATAGCTTTCCTTTGGATCAACATTCTCGCGACCGCAGACTTCGACTTTTGCTCCGCACGCCCACAGCCAAGTTTTTGCTCCCCACTGAGCAAGCGGGTACAACCAGATGCGGCGGTTTATTAGCCAAAGAAAAAGCATCGCGGGCGTCGCCACGATCAGTATCAGCGAACCTGCGACGAACCAACTCCACCAATAGCGGAGTTTTCCGGCCACAATCGAATTATGCGGCCTTCGGACAGGAAAAGTTAGTTTTACATTTTCCGCGATCTTTTCACGGGTTTTCTTCGCCATAAAATATTTGCCGCCGCAAGGCGAAACGGTGGATCGGTAGTAAAGATTATGGGCAATTAGCCGCATTTGGTAAATCTGAATAAACAAGATTGCAGTCGGTTGCTGCGATTTGCGACTATTGTTCGATCAAGTTTTAATCTGCAGCTACCGCTCGCTTTGTCCCGTCTGTTAAAATCTGAATATGAATATACGCAGTTTCTTATTCATCGCGACACTGTTATTTTTGGCGGTTATAAATGCTTCTGCCGCCGTCGAATACAATTTCTATCGGTTTTTAGCCGAGCCGCTGATCAGAATCGGATTATCGACAAATTCAAGTTCGGTGACGATAACGACCGCGGATTCATCGCTGGTCTCGGTAAGCCCGGACGAACCAAATAAATTCTTGGCGACAAATCGAGTGACGGTATCGGCACGCGCCTATCGGCCGCCTGAGTTCGAAGAATTCCGCATCGAGTTTCAAAATCTGCCGTCACTACTCGACGCCAACGCACTTGCCAAGGATATTCGTGCGGCTACGGGCGAAACGGCCCTTGCAAGCATCGACACCGCGAGCAACACGTGGAAAGTCTGGGTCGGGCCGGTTAAAGAGTCGAGCATCGAGGCCGATGAATTAAAAGCGATGTTGGCCGAGAAAGGATTTGACGATTCGGTAGTTGTGGCTGAAAAGAAGACATTTATTTCCCCGGACGCGATCGCTTTATCCCAGCAGTTAAAAGCCGCGGGTAAAAGCGATGTTCGCAGCCTGATAAAACCGACTGGATCAAACGTGGCGAATGTGATCGGCCCCGTCGATCCAAATCTCCGCGAGGTAATAGTCAGCGGCCCGAGCGAACCTGCGAAATATTCATCACTCAAATCGGTCGCATTCGGATCGGTCAACGAACGCTTAAATCCTGTCAAACTAAACGGCAAGGCTTATCGCGGCAAGATCGAGGTATTTGTTAATGCCAAGGGCAGCCTGACGGTCGTCAATGTAGTGCCGCTCGAAGATTACCTTCTCGGCGTTGTCCCTGCGGAACTTGGCTTGCCGCAGATCGAGGCCCAAAAAGCCCAGGCCGTGGCGGCACGAACGTATGCTGTCGCCAATATCGGCACCTTTGGAAAGCAGGGTTTTGACATGGTGCCCACGGTTTCGTCGCAAGTGTATAAAGGAGTCTCGATCGAGACCAAAATGGGCACGCAAGCTGTTAATGAAACTCGCGGCATCGTTGCAACATATCAGGGCAAACCGATAACGGCCTACTATACATCGACCTGCGGCGGACGGACGGAGGATTCGGAAAATATTTTTGATAAAGCCGAGCCCTATCTTCGCGGTGTCGAATGTTCGCTCGAAGGGCGCCGCCATTTCGAACCGTTTCTGATCAAAACATCACGCCTACCGGCAAAACTTCGCGATGCCGGGAATGTCGAACTTGCCAGGTTAATGTCCAATCTTGCGACCAACGGCTTTCAGCTTTCAACCGGCCAGATGACCGACGATTGGTTTGAGGATGTGCCGACCGAGAGTGAAATGTCCAATTGGCTGAATAACATGGCCGGAAAATTTGGAAAGACCTTCCCGAACGTAAATCGCGATACTGCGAAACCGGTCGAATTGGCTCGTATTCTCGCTGGCTTTATTTACGCTCCGGGTTATGCCGATACGATGCTGAGCGAATCGGATATCAATTATCAGCTTTCGTTTGACGACGCCAAAGAGGTGCCGAAAGAGCGTCGGGCCGATATCGCGGTTTTGCTGCGTGACGGATATTTTTCGATCCTTCCGGACCAGACGCTAAAGCCCAATCGCCCGTTTACGCGGGCTGGGATGCTCAGACTTATCCGGCAGATCTACGAAAAGAAAAAATGGATGCCGACGAATCTGACCGGAACGGCCAAGCCCTCGGCTGACGGAAAATTGATCCTCAAAAGCGGCAAGACTGAAAAACAGTTGATAGTCAGGCCGGATGTGTTTCTATTCAGGGCATTCGGCACAATTATGTACCCGGTCCGCGAGGCGGCTCTCGTGGGCGGCGAAACGGTGGAATATCAACTGGATACGGCGGGAGCTGTAAAATACATCGAGATCACGCCGACCGAAACCCCAACGACCGCCGAAAATATGTCGCCATTTGTCTTTTGGAATAAATCCCTTTCGGCAGGCGAAGTTCAGTCGCGGCTTTCTCGGTACGTTCGTGGTATCGGGACGCTTTATGACGTAAATGTGAAAAAGACGGGCTATTCCCGGCGGGCCATCGAACTTGAGATCATCGGGTCGAACGGGATCAAAACGTTAAAAGGCGGTAAGATCCGTTCGGCACTGCGGCTCAATGAACAGCTATTTGTGATCGATAAACGGTATTCCGGTTCGTCGGTAGCAAGCTATAGTTTTAGCGGCCGCGGTTGGGGCCACGGCGTCGGTATGTGCCAATATGGTGCTTACGGTCTCGCGAAAATGGGCGTGAAATACGACCAGATAATAAAACATTATTACACCGGCGTCGAACTGACCAAATCATACTGAATCGCCACTGCATTATTCTAATAACCTGCTACCAGCGAACGGGGACGAGGTCCGGGCCGACGACATGAGCACCTC
>JBGTCS010000095.1:0-7670 GCA_041748715.1 Pyrinomonadaceae bacterium
CGCGTCGCTGACGAGATCGAGCGGCTTAGTGATATCGACACTGATGACGAGGTTAATCTCTGGTTTGAATACGAGCTGTTTTGCAGCGTGAATATGTGGTACTGCCTTTCGGTCCTGAGCGAGTCGGGTTCTACTGTCTATCGCGTCGAACCGGCCATTCTCAGCGAAGCCGACCGATGGAAAGGATTTGGCCAGCTTGGCGGTGACGAGTTGCAGCGATGTTATGACGAACGGCAACTATTTACCATGTCCGATCTAAAGCTCGGTGCTCAACTATGGAATGCATACCGCAGCGGCGACAAGGTGAGATTGCTTGAGCTGGCAGATGACGCATCGCCCCGATTTCCATATTTGGCCGAGGTCGTTCAGGCAGCGGTCGAGCAGGATACTAAGCCAGTTGAGATCGTGGCTGAGATCGTCGCCGGCGGTTTAACCGAATTTGAAATGATCTTTCCAGAATTTACGCGAAGGGCCGGAGTTTACGGTTTTGGAGATCTCCAGGTCCAGCGAATACTCGATCACATTTCATCTTGATCTTTATCATCCGGAGTTGATCTTTCTATGACAATCTCCTCGTCCCTCTGAAAGATCCATCCGCGACGCCAAAAATAAATCAGCAAAATAACCGTAATGAATGCCATCACGCCGAGCGTCAGATAGTAGCCGTTGCCAGATCGCAGCTCGGGCATATTTTCGAAATTCATCCCGTAAATACCAGCGATCAAACTGAGTGGAAGTATGATCGACGAAAGTACGGCCAGGGTTTTCATAACGTCATTTGTACGGCTGCCAACAACCGAAAAATGAATATCAAACAGCCCGGAGACGAGGTCGCGATAACCTTCGGCCAGATCCGAGATCCGCACCAGATGATCGTTAACGTCGCGGAAAAATGGCAGCACATTTTCGGGGATTTGCGGGAATTCCCCGTGCGACATCCGATACAAAACCTCAAGCTGCCGGGACGAGATGCGTTTGAGCCTGGCCACGCTGCGTCGGAGGTCCATAATCTCCGCGAGGATCGCATTGTCATTTTTTCGTATCTCAAATACCCGATCCTCGAGATCGTTGATCGTCCGGTCGTAATCGTCCACGAGCGGCATATAGAGATCGACCAGCTCATCCAGGATATGATGGAGTAAATAGGCCGCTCCGCGTTTGCACACAAACGTGCTTTTTCTAATCTGCTGTTTGACTCTCTTTATACTTTGAAACCGTTCGGTATGAAATGTGACGACAAAGTTAGAGCCGAGATAGCCGTCAAGTTCTTTGGTTGCAAAATTTGCCGGGTTTGTTTCGCCGGGTCGTATGCCGTGGACGATAAAGAAAAAGTATTTATCGAAGGCCTCGACCTTAGGCTGGTTGCGGATCTCAACGCAATCCTCGACCGTCAAACGGTGAAATTCAAAATCGTTGAGCAAAATATCTGCGGCCGCTCCGATTTGTTCGTCGGTCTCACCTTGCAGATCGACCCAAACGACATTGGTTTGGTCGGCCAAGAGCTCCGGCAGATCTTCGCGGGAAAATCCTTCTTCAACTGACTCGGCGTCCTTTCGGTATAAAAAGATCTCCATAATAATCGAGGCAACAGTTGCGGCCGGATCGGCATTTGTAACGGCAGCACTTTGTACATAGTAGGCAATTGATAATTTTGCGCAACCCACGGACAAAACAAATGGTGTGATCGTTGGGACAATGAGCCCGTCAGCGAAGCTTACAAGTCCACTGATCGTGTGCTATCGTTTAGTTTCCTGGAACAAGAAATACTAAATTTTAATGGCGAGCCGTTGGTGATAAAGCATCGAACTATCATTCTAATTTTATTCGTGATCGCTGTCGTGTCTGCCGTTTTGCCATTCAGGGCAGACGGGCAGACTAAGAGCGAACGCGAAGTCGCAGCTCGTTTTGCACCGATCTTTTACCAGGCTCTTGGCGAAAATCCGCGCAGCGATTACCTGACTAATTTTGACTTTGACGGCGACTGGCGCGGTGATAACAATTGGGCGAATGCCGAGAATAAAAAATTTCCGCTCCGAGCCTATATTTACTATTCGGTCAGCGAAACGCGAACTCATTTTTTTATCCACTACGCCGTATTCCATCCCCGTGATTATAAAGGCGGCGAACATAATGGCCTGCTCCTTAGTCAAATCCTAAGGCAAGGGGCATTGATCCTCGGGGATCGCGATCCGACCGGCATGATAGACGAAACCTCCGTTGCTCACGAAAATGATATGGAAGGTGCTCTCGTCGTTGTCGCAAAAAACGGCAGCGATCGCGGGGTTGATCGAGTGGCGTTTGTCGAAACGCTTCGGCACAACAGTTTTGTATCCTATACCGCAGGCGACAATCCATCGGGCTTTGGCGGTCTAAAAACTTTTGGCGACCGCGTTTTGCTTCACATTGAACCCAAGGGCCACGGTATCGAAAGTTTTGCCGGCACCCCGCAGCAGACGCAGGGCAAGCAGTTTATCGTCTATCACTACACTGGCAACGCCGACGATCCCGAGGTCGATAGATCCGGTTCGGTCGGTTACGAGCTGGTGCCAATTCAAACGACGCTCTGGCCCAAAGCCAGAACCGGTGCGAAGATTAGGGAAACTACCTACGGAGCCAGTCACGATTATTCTTCGATCTCGATCTCACTCGAATCCGCAAACGGCCGCGTGGTGAATCGTCGGGTGCTGATCGGAATAGTCGGATCGGCCTTTTCGGGAAAAATTGGCGGTGTAAATATGGCCCGTCCTCCGTGGGGATGGTTTGACAGTTCCCGCCGCGAAGATCCGTTGGGAATGTGGTTCTTTGATCCGGCCGGAACCATAAAACGGAATTTCGCGCTCGGCGAATCGTTTTCATCCGTCTATCTCCGGCTGCCATTTTGGGCGGTAAAATAGGTCCGGCCCGGTCGCGATCCAAGGCCGTAAACCTGACAACGGCGTAATTGCGTGCTATTATTCCAAAAAACAGCATTTCGGAGGTTCCATAAAATGAAAAAAGCCATTATCGCGACAATTGCCGTCACGGTATTGACGGTTATGTTTTCTATTCCACTTTCAGCGCAGCAAACGCCGGAACCGGATAAATCGCCAAAACCGACCGCGGCGACGACGCCCGCGGGACCGCCCGTGCTGACATGCCCGCAGCTTGACCTAAAAACCGTCACCCAGCCCGTTCGTGAGGGAGTCCCCGTAAAATTTACCGCTACCCTTGTCGGAGCCGATCCAAAGATTCCAGTGGCCTTCGACTGGTATTTATCCGCTGGCGTAATAAATAGGGGCCAGGGTACTGCGGTGATCGAGGTCAATACGGCTGGCGCCGGAGCAAATCGTGAGATCGTTGCAAATCTATTGGTTGGTGGTTTTCCGCCGGAGTGTGTCATGACCGCGAGCACGAGTGTTCCGGTTGCGGGACCCGCGCAAAAGGTGGATGAGTTTGGCGAGGTTAAAGACGAAGAGGAAACTGCCCGCCTTGACCGCTTTGCATCGTATATTACCCCGACCGATATCGGATATGTATTTGGTTACGGCGGCCGTACAGGTGTTCGCGGCTATGCAAACGAAAGTCTCAGAAAGATGCGAACCTATCTATTAAAGAACGGCGTTTCTAGTTCGAATCTCGTATTTGTCGATGGCGGTTATCGAGAAGAAGCGACGTTTGAACTTTGGCTCGTCCCGCGAGGATCCGAAGCGCCCCGCGCCTCGCCGACCGTCAGCTCAAAAGAAATAGTTTTTCCAAAAAGGGCTCCGGTAAAACGAAAGCCATAAAAAACGCTAAACCAAAAAGATTTTATAGTTCGCGTTGTATGTTTTATAAAGGAACTGCCAGTAGGCGTGTTCCTTTTCTTTTTGCTTTTGATCCCGCGGCTACTCACTTAACAACCCGTCGTGATACGCTTTAAACCTTACTATGAATGAAAATAACGCTATGCTGCGGGCGGTCGGAATAACAAAACGCTACGGTGACTTTTCCGCAGTCGAGGATCTGAGTTTTGAAGTGCGGGCCGGCCGGGTTTTTGGTTTTCTCGGGCCAAATGGGGCGGGGAAAACAACCACGATTCGAATGATCGTTGGGATCACTGCACCCGACGAAGGTTCGATCCAAATTTTTGGTCATCCGATGTCGGCAGGTGTTCGGGATCGCATTGGCTATCTGCCAGAGGAACGCGGGCTTTACAAAAAAATGAAGATCGTCGACCAATTGCGTTATTTTGGTGCACTCAAAGACATTTCCGGTGCGGAGGCGGATAAACGCATCGATTATTGGCTTGACCGAATGGGCCTGGCCGAATGGAAAAATAAAAAAACAACCGATCTCTCAAAGGGGATGCAGCAAAAGATACAGTTTATTTCGACGGTTCTGCACGACCCCGATCTGCTGATTCTCGATGAGCCGTTCTCGGGCCTTGATCCGATCAATGTGGAATTTATGATCAATGTTTTGGCCGAATTTAAGACAAAGGAGAAAACGATCATTTTTTCAACGCATTTGATGGAAACGGCCGAGCGTCTCTGTAACGATATTTTATTGATTAATAGATCACGCAAGGTGGTTTCGGGCAGTCTGCGCGAGATCAAACAAGCCCACGGGAAAAATTTGATTGCCATTCGTTCCGATGGCGGCGGAGCGGTACTGCAAGATCGCAGCCTGGTTAAAAATGTTGTCGAACATTCAGATGAGAAGCAAATCGAAATGGCGGAGAACGCCGATTCTCAGACATTGCTCAAGCGGCTGATCGAATCCGGGGCAACGATAACCAAGTTTGAACAGATCGAGCCAAGTCTCAATGATATTTTTATCGATCAGGTCGGAGGTGCAAAATGAGAAAGTTTCTGGCCGTCGTAAAACATGAGTACAAAAAGATCGTCTACAAATGGACCTTTCTGGTGGGAACACTCTTGTTCCCGGTCATCGGGGCCGGATTTGCGATCGTGCCGGCAATCATTTTTTCGTTAAAGGGTGAGCCGACGCGGATCGTTGTTATAGACGAATCGAACAAAATCGCACCCCGGCTTAAAGTAAATTTGTCGACTGAACGCTTAAGCGAACGGGCCCGAAATGCGGCAAAAGATCAAACGGTCGGTCTCGGTGGCTCGCAGCCCGAACAGATGAAGCGCGGAACCGATCAGATGACGTCCGGATTTGAGTTTGTCCCTCATCCGACCGAAGGAAAATCGCTCGATCAGATCCGAAGGGAACTCAACGAACGCGCCTCAAGTGATGAGATCGATGCTTACCTGCTGATCCCGGCTGATATTGATTCGTCGGAGGCAAAATTCGAATTCCGATCGCGAAAGGCCGGTGATTTTGTGACAAACGAAACTTTGAAAGACGCACTCAACCAGGCGGTCCGTTCGCAGCGTTTGGCCGAGGCTAGCATCAACGAAAACCTTCTTAAAGATTTGAGTCAGAATGTTAATCTTGAGTCGAAATCGATAAATGATAAAGGCGAAGAAAAGGACAGTGATATGCTGTTTATCGCTTCGCTGGTAATCGGGATGATGATCTATATCACGCTCACGATTTACGGCCAGGTCATCATGGGTGCGGTTGTCGAAGAAAAAGAAACGCGGATTGCCGAGATATTATTCTCATCCGCCTCGCCGTTTGAATTGTTGTTTGGCAAGTTGGTCGGCGTCGGATTAGCGGGCCTGACGCAGCTTAGTATTTGGGTCGGGTCGCTGGCTGGAGTGATCGCATTTTTATCTACTCAGTCCGATATGAGTTCGATAGTGGATTCGCTGCCCAGCGTTACTCCGCTGATGGTCATTTACTTTTTTGTTTTTTTTATCGTCGGCTATTTTATTTATGCCTCGATCTTTGCACTGATCGGAGCAATGGTGACAACCGTGCAGGAGGGCAGTCAATTTTCCTTTCCACCCATCATGATAATGTTGATCGGGTTTTATTTTGGCTTTGCCGTCATCCGCGATCCTAATTCGAGTCTTTCGTTTTGGGTTTCGATCGCCCCGCTTTTTGCACCGTTGACAATGCCGATTCGGATTTTGGCCGAGACACCGCCATTTTGGCAGATCGCTCTTTCCGTATTTATAAACAGCATCGCGATCGTCGCTCTGGTATGGCTTGCGTCGCGTGTTTATCGAATTGGCATGCTGATGTACGGCAAGCGGGCATCAATGCCCGAAGTTTGGAAATGGATCCGTCAGGCGTAAACTGGTTTCGATCGAAAAGTATGCCGAATAATTTGCAAAAGAATGCCGGATCTCTAGCACTTTGTATTTTCTTGTCGGCGTTTACATTTGGTTGTGCGAGCCAGTCTAAGGTCAATAAATCCGTGGCCAAATCGTCAGCCACGCCGGTGCCGGCCGAACCGGTCACAGTAGAAAAGCCGATAAATGTGAGTTTTTCGACGTATTCAAAGGATTGGCCCGTTGGTTGGCAATGGATAGACCCTGACGAGAAAGACAATCCGACACCGCATAATGTAAAGGGCGGAGTTCTGCGCATCCGGATACCCTCGAAGAAAGATCTCGACGGTATCAATCTGACAGCCCCGCGTTATCTAAAGGCCATCACCGGCGACTTTCAGATCGAAACCCGCGTCAAATTTCTCCCAAAAGAAAATTACCAAGGCGCCGGCCTGCTGATATATCAGGACGATAAAAATTATTTGCGCTTCGAACGCTCTTACGGCGGAGTGGGCGGCGGTGGCGAAGGGATCAGGATCGATGTTCGAAACGAAGGCGAGTACCGACCGATCGTCACGCCAAACGACATTGAGACCGACGCCGGACAGGTTGATCTAAGAATAGTTCGCAGCGGAAGTCTAATATCTGCTTACTGGCGGCTCAACGAAGAAGCCGAATGGCGCGTGGCAGGTGAATACGAATCGAATATGTTTGGGACGATACTCGCCGGTATCGTGGCGAGCAATACGGCTCGCGAGGTAAAGGCGGAGTTCGCTTATATTCGCTTGTTACCGGCTCAGAATCAAAAACCTCGATAGAGAGCCGTGATGTTCAGGCTTGCGAAAAGTTCGATTAGTATTTAGGGTAAGATGTCGGATCTATTTAATAAATAAAGGGGGAATCATCAAAATGGTCGATGACAAATTAGAGCGGGACGAAATCGAGCGAGCGGTAAATTACGAGGCGATCAAATCCACCGTAAAAGCCGAGGTCGGCGGCGAAATCGCTACCGAAGCCCAAGTGCCGACGCCTGACGAAGCCGTTGATATTGATAATATCGCGAGCGAAATGCGGCAAAAGGCGGTTCGCGAGGTTATCGAAACTGAGCAGGAGGTGGAACGCGGCCGCGTTGTCGCTCGGATCTCACAAGTTGTTGATTATATTTTCTTTGTTGTATACGGGCTGTTGGCAATCCGGCTGCTGCTCGCCCTTTTCGCGGCACGGTCCCAGGCAGGATTTGTGCAGTTCATTAGAGCGGTGACGGATCCGTTTTATGCACCGTTCAGAGGAATTGTCGCGAGTCCTACAACGCCTGAGGGTTTTACCCTGGCTCTCCCGATAGTGATCGCGCTGGTTGTCTATATGCTTCTGCATATGGCTATCAACGGTCTGCTTAGAATGTTTGTACACAGAAAAACCGAAGTTTGAACAACCGGGTTAATTTGGAAGATCGGAATCTAACCGAAAAAAGGAGAAATACATGTTTGGAATAATTGGACAGCTTATTGGCGGATTGATCGTTGG
>JBGTCS010000096.1:0-10563 GCA_041748715.1 Pyrinomonadaceae bacterium
GATCGTCGCGGGCTTAACTTCAAAAACTAAGAGAATAAAGATCGCAAACCTGTCACAATTGATGTTAAGAGAGAAATTAAAATGAAAAACTCAATATCATTCCGGACCTCGATTTTTAACAGCGGGGATTTGATCACGGCCACAGGAAACGATCAGCACTGGGGCGAGGATCTGGCAAAATGGCTGTCTGCCAAGGCACAGGGGAGTGAGTTCGTATTTGGCCCGCCTGTCCGTCAGCCGCATGGCTGGTCCGAAACGGTGGCGGCCGGTGGTGAGAATTTCGATCTGGGGTTTGAAATTGCTGAGGGCTATGTCGGAACGGATTATGCTGAGTGGCAGATAACGATAGATAAACGCCTTAAATGGAAAATGTTTGGCTCCAAAGACTCGCCGTCGAGAGGGCGTTTGTGCGATCTGGTACATAATATCCTGCGAGACGACCGTGAGATCAGAGAGGTCCAGTGGAGCGAATAACACTCGATTTTGCACGCCGAATCACTGCGTGATATATTTTCAACTTCGGTAATATCAAGGCGGAATCACGACCAAAGGGACGTGTGCCTACCAGAAACCAAAGGAAAAATCATACATGTCAGGACACTCCAAGTGGCACACAATCAAGCATAAAAAAGGTGCGACCGACGCAAAACGCGGCAAAATGTTCACCAAGCTGATCAAAGAGATCACGGTCGCAGCCCGCACCGGCGGCGGAGATCCGGACGCGAACGCCCGGCTTCGCAAAGGTATTTTGGACGCCAAAGCCGCGAACATGCCAAACGATACCATCGACCGCGCCGTCAAACGCGGTAGCGGCGATCTCGACGGCGTCAATTATGACGAGATCACCTACGAAGGCTACGGCATTGGCGGCGTTGCGGTTCTGGTCGAAACCATGACCGATAACCGTAACCGCACGGTCGCTGAGCTCCGCCACATTTTCTCAAAAAATGGCGGCAACCTCGGCGAAGCTGGTTCGGTCGCGTGGATGTTCGACAAAAAAGGATATTTCGTCTTGGATAAGGCCGCAAAAGGCGAGGACGAACTTTTTGAGATAGCGATCGAGGCCGGTGCCGATGATCTACTGGACGAAGGAGACGTCTTTGAGATCTACACATCGCCCGAAGCGTTCGAGGCCGTCGCCGATGCTCTAAAAGCCGCCGGCATCGAGCCGCAGGCCGCCGAGGTCTCGATGATCCCGCAAAACTACATCAAACTCGAAGGCGGCGACGCCAAGTCGATGCTAAAACTCTACGAAGCCATCGACGACAACGACGACGTCCAAAAGGTCTATGCGAATTTTGATATAGACGAAAGCGAGATGGAGTAGCTAGGGCAAGAGTAAGAATGATGTCTCGTCGTCAGAGTTGAAGGCGAGCAGTGTATCAATCGATTGCCTAAGCAGGACTTCAATATCTGACGTTTTGCAATTGCCGAGTCGAATCCAAACAAGCTTTGGTGGCTGTCCGAACAGGATGCTTCGCTGTTCAAAATCATCATCCTTTGTCACGATTAGGTAGGCATTTTCTTTTGCAAAGCTCCAAATCTGGCTGTCCTCGGCATTTTCTGACAAAACCGTCGAAATATGCTGGCTTTCCGGAAAGACATCATCAAGCAGTTTGACCAACTTACGCGAAATATTCTGATCAAACAATAACTTCATACTGAGCTCGGACAGCTAACTGTCGTTCGCGATTTGCGGCGAACGTAATACACGCTCGTATGTCCTCGTGGGTAAGTTCGGGAAAATCGTCGAGAATCTCGCTCTCCGTCATACCACCAGCAAGGTATTCAAGCACATCCTGCACAGTAATCCGCATTCCCCGAATACAAGGCTTTCCACTTCGCTTGCCGGGTTCAATTGTAATGATTTCACGATAGTCCATAGACGCAATAATATCAGTAATCTGTGAACTTACAAGAAAAAGACTCTCCCAACGATAAAATTTCAGATATTTGTCATCGACGAAGTGCCAGGTCTATGCCAATTTTGATATCGACGAGAGCGAGATGGAATAAGCTCGATGGATATATGGCGAGTAGTGCTAAATTAAACTGCAAAGTGTTTGCGGGGAGACAAAGGTCAGTCCAAATTGCTTCTCTAACTTAATTCGATTGTTAACGTGAAAGATGGATGAAACACCTGCGCTGAGGCCCTCATCGAGAGTGCAAAGATAATCATTTTTATATCCATAGTGGGCCGATATAGTATCTCCATCCGCCCATTCAGCAACCGCCCTTCCGAGCCTTCGCACGGCTTCTGGAGGAACGTGTTTTAGACCCTGACGCCAGTCTAGGGGATTCGTGACGTATTGATTTCCAATATTTTTAAGGTGTGAGATACCGCATCCGAGGTTTTCAATAAACTCGACACATTCTGCAAAACGAGGCAATAACCCCTCGCCTGATTCTTCGAATAATGATTGTGAAATTTCCGGATTAACAATGTTGGCTGGCCGCACGCACCGCATAAGCTTAAACTCTAACTCAACCGCTTTTTTTAAATAAAACGAAAGGTAAATATTATTTCCGGGGTGAGTATTTGGATTGGGGCAGAGTGTGAAATTTAGAATGATTTTTCCATCATCGCTAAGTTCATCCGCCATTTTCATCTCAAATTTCGGCTCATAGGATGCCATGAACGAACTGCGTATATCCTTGTTAATAGCTTCAAGGGTGAATATGCTCTCAGAGACGAAAGGTGTTATTTGACCGACTACAATCGCAGAATGAATCCAATGAAAGGTAGTCGAATCTGGGCCATGTTGATAATCCCAAGGTGAAACGACCTGTTGCCATACGTTAGAGTCAAAAGTTACTCTCATCTCAACATTTAAGGCTTGGGTACTTCCGAATCCTGACATATTTTCTTTGCCAAAAATTCGTTTATTTCCCGATGTCGCGGAACAGCGGTTACTTTCTGTTTGGCACGGTTAAGGCAAACCGTGTGGTTGCCGCCTTCGCGGAATTTTTCGCAGCCGTGCAGCTCCAGATGGCGAATAAGATCGCGAAGTTTCATGCGGCATTCAGCAAGAAAGGCTCGCGAATAATATCGCTGCCTTTGAAGGATTCCGCTGCGAGTTGGCGATTTGCCTCAAGCACGAGCTGAACAGCTTCGCGCAGATTTACCCGAGCTTCGTCCAACGATTCACCCTGGGTATTAGCACCTGGAAGTTCCTCCACGTAACCAATGTACCCTTCGGGCACCTTTTGAAAAACAGCCGTAAATGAGATGTCCATATCACCTTTCTCCTGCCAAAAATTTTAGCATGTTTGCAAACCGGCAAGTATAAAAAATTCTCTGATCAGCGAATCTCTTGCCCGTACGTTATCCGATGTCCGCTGGGCGTACGAACAATAAATTCGCGCAATCCCCATGGCTTGTCCTGAGGAGGTAATGGCATTGCGGCCCCGTTTGTTCGCAGTTCCTGATAGATCTCGTCGACATCTTCGACAAAAACATACGAGCAATAGGAATGATCGCCTGTCTCGTGCGCCCACATCGAATCGGTGCATTCGCCAAGCATCACCTTAAAGATACCAAACGACAAAAACTCCCACCCCGGAGCGGTAAAATCACGTTCAAATCCAAGTTTATCAATGTAATAAGCGGCCTCAATTTTCAGATCCTTAACGGCCAAAACGTGGCGGGTGTGAATCACATTTCTTGTATTATGCATATCAGTTGACAGCCGAACATCCCCCAAACCCTAGCGAGTCTGCGAACATTATTCGCTTTCCTCCAAACTCTCCGGGAGATAGTCGCCCAGAATCTTTCGCTCCATCCCGTTTCCCCAGCCGCAGCCATGGTCACTCGTGATGAACTCGGCGGACTTGTCGCTTACGTTGTGCGGCGGAAAGGCCAACAGCCGCAATATTGCGCCCGGTCGCAGATGTTCACTGGCCCACGTCAATGGTGAATCGCCATTTGCATCGCGGACAGAACGATCAGCCCCGTGGGAAATCAGATACTCGATCATCGATTCATCGCCGTAGGCCGCCGCTCGATGTAAAGGTGTCTCGCCCTTTGTTCGAACATCTCGCATAAAGGATTCGGTTTCTTTGCCTGGAATCGTTTTTGCGTTTACATTTGCGCCGTTTTCTACCAAAACTTTGAGAACAAACAAAAAATAAGGACGGCCTGCCTTACAAAGTGCGCTGTGAAGCGGTGTTTCCCCTGTTTCAGGAAGGGAATAATTCACATCCGCACCATGTTTGATCAGAAAATCGGCTACTTTCCAATGACCAAAAAACGAAGCGTTGCCAAGTTCCTGATTAAGGTCGATACTGCTAAGATCGCCACCGGCATTCAAAACGGCCTTGAGAGCCGAAGTGTCATTGTAATAGACAAACCATTGAAGCGGTTTCACATCGCCTTCGTGCAAAATGTCTTTCCAACCGGTCAGAGCTATCAGGTCAAAAACCAGGTCGGTTCGTCCACGGGAAATGTGATCAAGAATCTGCTCTTTAGTCATCGATATCATAATTAGCTTTGCCGCTCGAGTCCCAATACGGTTCAAGCTCAACGCCGAGGCCATCGGCCAAACGGTTTACAAAAGCAAAATAGCCAGTGACCTGGGCAATATCCAGTATTGCCGAGTCGCTAAACCCAACAGTTCTAAGGCCAGCGACATCCGCCTTGGTTATTGTCCAGGGCTCACGAGTGAGCTTTGCGACATATTCAAGCATTGCTCTTTCGCCGGCGCTCAGATCTGCGGTGCGAAAATCAGTTCCCAGATGGCCAATTAATTCTTCGTTTACCTTTAACTTTCGGAGCCCGTCCGAGTGATGGATCACTCAATAAACACAATGGTTAAGGGCGGAAACTGACACGGCAATCATCTCTCGCTGCGTACGCGAAAGCTCCGAGCGTCCATGCATCAGCGATTTGTAAAACTGGTAATGCGACGTCAACGATTTAGGGTTTACGCTGTGAATTTTGAGAATATTATCGACACCACCCCACGGTGCCGTTAGTTTTTCGTAATTTTCCTTTAGCTCGCCGTCTGCATCGCCTTCGTCAATTACTTTTATCCAAGCCATATTTATAGAATCTCCTGATCACGAAAACCGACGAGCCGAGCGTTCGCGAGCTTGAGCCGCAACCGTTTCACGATCTCGCGGCGCTGCGTTTGTCACAAGCGAATTCAGCATTTCCTGAGCGGCAGCCGAAACGCGTTTCACAGCAAGGTCAAAGGCCGCTTCGTTCGCTTTCGAAGGCTTATTAAACCCCGAAAGCTTTCTGACGAATTGAATAGATGAAGCCCGCACTTCATCGGTAGTAGCGGGTGGATCAAAATTGAAAAGCGTTTTTATATTTCTACACATAGTTCTAGTTTGCCGCTTTGGTTAACCCTTCATTGGATAGACGCCGGTTAGGATATCGTTTGAGCACATTACGAAATGCCTCGGCGGCTTCCTTTTTCTTTCCTGCAGCAAGCAGCATCTCGCCGGCGGATTCCCAAGCCGGTTTTACGATCGTGGGCGGGCCGTACTCGAAGACAAGTTTGTCTTCCGCTTAGCCGGCAGCTATCGCCTTTCGTATCGCACTCTCGCGGTCGCCAGATGCAAATTCAATCGCGGCGTCGAGGACCATCTCCATTACGGAAACTGTATCAATGTCCGATTGTGACGCAACACTCGGTTTCGAACAAATCGGGAAATTTGGTGAAGTCCGGCAATTATATAACGAAATCTATTTTGGAGCACAGGCCCATACTTTCAGAACGCGGGCCATCTCGGCGAAAACGTCTTCCATTGAGGTCCGTGTCCGTTTGAGAATTTTAAAGCTGTGATCGGCTGTTTCGAGCAAATGAAGCGTCGCGAATTTGCCGAGGTCTTTCACTACGGGATCTAGGAGATCAAGTTCTGCAAGCGTATCACGCGTACCGCTGAGGAAAAGCATCGGAATTTCTATGACGGCGAGATGTTCCGCCCGCTTTGTCGCGGGCTCGCCCGCCGGATGGAGCGGAAATGAAAAGAAAACAAGCCCTTCCACACCCTCGATCGGCGATTCCGACTGCGCGGTCGATGTCATCCTCCCGCTAAACGAATGCCCGCCAGCGAGAATTGGCAGATCAGGAGCCGCCTCTCTCGCCGCCCTAACCGCCGACCGTATCGTTTCCGTACAGGTCGCCTGCGAATTCCGCCCACCGCCTTTTTCGGAATAAGGAAAGTTATACCGAAACGTCGCGATGTTCTGCTCAGCCAGGTTCTCCGCAATGGTAGTAACGAGCGGCGTCCGCATATTTGAACTCGCCCCATGGCCGAGCAAGAGCAAATGCGTCGCGCCTTCTGGCCTGATCAGCAAAGCCGAGACCTCGCCTTTCTCGCGAGTTGCAAGAAACTTGAATTCATTCATCTTCCGAGAAAGCGAGATCCCATCGTTTATCAGGATTATCGAACCGAACTGCCATTGAATCGAACGCCTCCGGATCGAATGGATGGTAGTTTTTAGCATGTCCTTTGAGCCAGGAATTCATATCGGCATATTCCTCATTGGCCGGATCCTCCAGAATGTCCAGGAGTCGCGCGTAGCCGGGAATTGATCCGCAGTCCTCAGGTGGACAGGCACGCTCGCCGCCGATGCATCGAGGGTATTTTAGCCGCTTTTCACGGAGTAGTATTCCTTCGAGCAGGATTTCGTGTTCCCAATTGTCTCCGAAATCGTACGTGTATAACGCCGTATCGCCGGGAAGCTGTAGATATTCCAGAACGGAGATTTCCCAGTCAGGTTGGGTGTCGTCGTCAAAATCTTCGTCGTCTGGTATGCCGATCTTCACCAATTGTTTGCGGTCGATTTCAATGGTGAACAAATGTAAATGATAGTCGAGCCACCCCATTGCATCCTGTATCGCAACATGGAGGTCCCAGAAAGAGTAAAATTCAGGAACCAAGATACGTCGCCAGATGGTCGGCTCAATGCCTACCAGGGAAACGCGGAACTGAAGGACCATCGCGTTTTCTTTCTTCCGCAAAGGGCTTGTCAGGGTTTTGTCCATTTGTTTAAAATATGTTCCAGCTCTCTCATGACAGCCTGCCGGGCCTCAATCCGGTCCCATCCTTTCGAAAGAAATTTATCATAGCCGGTATGCACATGGCGAATATGTGCCCTGACGGCCAGATGGAGCGCGTTCGTATCAAAAGCTTTTGCCGCGGCGCTGCGGCCTACCCTGCTGCTGTATTTCCCGCACGCGTGAACGGCAATGGATTTGGCCTCATCCGCGGGACAGCCGGGAAAGCGTGTGCGAATCTCCTCGGCAAATCGCGCAACATATTCTTGGTCGGCTCGCTCGCGAATTACAGCGGCCCGCTCTCTGGCTCCTTTTCTATCCGCCTCATCACCCGCGCACTCTTTCTCCGCCCGTTCAAGAGCATCAAACTCAACAAGCAAGCCCTGCCGCTCGTATCTGCGACGAGATCGGCTGAATTTTACTACGACCGCCGAAAGACCTGAATACTTCTTGCTCCGCCGCGTCAGTGCCGCATCGCCGCTCTCAAGAAAAGCCAAATGATCGAGATCGGCACACACCATGCAAAGCGCATTTTCCTGCTCCACCCTCAATAGGCGGCCCTTGCCCAACTCCTCGCCGCACTCCGAGCAAACTGAAGCTTTGATGATCTTAAAAACCACGATCCCGTCGCGCCGCTCTGTATTTATGTCGTGATCGTCCTCCATAAGAGGTTTTTGCCCAATGGAAAGCGAACAAGCCCTACCGCTCCGATTGAAGGTGTGACCAAGCCTCGTCCTCCTCATCTCTCAGCCAGTCGGTCCCGAGGGCGTCCTCACTCAACAGCGAAGTCTCAGAAACGGCTTGATCTGAATCGTCTTCGAGGACAGTAACGATAGCCCGTCGGCCGCGTGGCAAGCGGAGGTCATTTAGGACTTTAACATTGCCGCTGTCGTCAATTATCGCTTCGACCGTCTGGATCATAATATTCTGCCGTGATTGGGTGCAAAGAGCAAGGAAATTCTGGTGCCTCAAGCTTTGAAATTCTTCTTTAACCTCTGCCAGACCTCAAAATAATCATTCTGTAATTGCGACGTTTCCATCGCAAATTTTGTCGGGCGGATGATGTAGCGCGACTCGAACATGAACGCAAGTGTTCCCGACAACTTCTGGGGTTCCAACGAAGCGTTCAAGGCCTTTTCGAAAGCTTCCAGGTCGGGGCCATGGGCGGACATTTGGTTGTGAAGCGAGCCGCCGCCCGGAACAAAACCTTCTTCTTTGGCGTCGTAGGCACCATAGATCAGGCCCATGTATTCGCTCATAGTGTTGCGGTGATACCAGGGCGGGCGAAATGTGTTTTCGGCGACCAGCCAGCGGTCCGGAAAGATGACAAAATCGCAATTCGCCGTACCGCCCAGATCGCTGGGCGAGGTCAAAACTGTGAAAATACTCGGGTCAGGGTGATCGAACGAGATTGAGCCGATCGTATTAAATCGCCGCAGGTCGTAACGGTACGGAGCGTAATTGCCATGCCAGGCAACGACATCGAGTGGCGAATGGTCGATGCTGCACGACCAGAGATTGCCGCCAAATTTTGCGACCAATTCGAAATCGCCTTCACGATCTTCGTACCAGGCAACCGGCGTTTCAAAATCACGCGAATTTGCGAGGCCGTTAGCACCGATCGGCCCGAGATCGGGAAGGCGAAACGGCTGGCCGTAATTTTCGCAGATGTAACCGCGTGCAATTGATTGCGGATTGCGGATTGCGGATTGCGGATTGTCAGAGTCATCTGAGTTCGACGCATTTTCGTAAGCAGGCTCGATTCTAAATTTCAAACCACGCGGTATAACTGCAATAGACCCGGGACCGACCTGTATCAACCCTAGCTCGGTCAAAATACCCAATCGTCCCATTTCGGGCACTATCAGCATCTCGCCATCGGCGTTGTAAAAATACCGATCGCCCATGCCTTTGTTGCAGGCATAAATATGCACGGCCATTCCAGTTTGGGCGAACAAATCGCCATTGCCCGCGATGGTCGTCATACCGTCAATAAAATCGGTCGGCTCGCTGGGAATCGGCAGCGGATCCCAACGCAGCTGATTTGGCGTGGTTACGGCCTCATCAAATGGCGACGAACGAAAAAGGCTGGCGACCCTGTCAGTAGCCCGACCGTCAGGAAGGGCCTTTCGATATAGTTCAAAAGGCTTATGTAGAACAGAAGGCCTTATCCGGTATGTCCACGTCCGCATATTCGCGGCCCGCGGTGCCGTAAACGCCGTCCCCGAAAATTGCTCGGCATACAATCCAAGCGGCGCCTTCTGCGGCGAGTTCCGCCCAGCCGGCAAGGCACCGTCTACCGCCTCGGTCGCGAATTCATTTCCAAAACCTGTTATGTATGCCAGCTTCATGAGATCCATATCCTGCCGACCATCCCGACCTTCCATTTGTTTTCTGTTTTGATCAAATGGATGTATTGACCTGTACCGCACAGATCCCCGCACCAATGGACGAAATAGACAAGAGCCCGATCCCTTGCCTTGTTAAATCCTACGTTCGAGAGCCACACATAGCCACCCGAATCAGGAAACTTCTCGTAGAATCGATGCCAAGTTTCAGTTGTTCCGTCGTTGTTTTTAGTTTTGCCAAAGATCGATTCGTATTCGTTTTGCTGAAAAAGCGAATAAGGGATAGTGGAAGCAAAGGACCGACTTAGCTTAGCCGTTGGGGTCCGGGCCGCTTCGTAACCGGCGATCGTTTCGTCAGAAACATCTCGCAACCGCCTCTTTACCTGCTCCCAGTTTTCCTTGTCTGAGCTCCATGCATATTCGGTATTTGTTTCATCGCGAATAACAAGCTGCTTGACTTTCGCCCCCGTGTCGAATGTAACCTCGCCGCCTGCAAACATATGCAATAGAACGACGTCATAGACTTGATATTCCTCGGGCCCGACGTTTTTTTGACGGGGGGACTGTGCGGAAACGCGAAAAAATGAAACAACGAAAACAATGAGAAGACTCAAAATAATCCCAGCCAGTGATCTTCCTCTGATTTCGTCTTTCTTTTTCATAGTAGGGATTTTGCCACGAATTGCACGATTGTCACCAATCGGCCCGATCGTTCACATTCGCTGTAATTGCCATTCCCATACCAATCCATCTTCCGGATGATTGACTGTTTCAACGAAAGCGAAATTCAGTTTCTTCAAAATTGCCGTGGACGCGCTTTCTTTCGGCAGCGTTTGAGCTGCTATAGTGACGTCCGGTCGAGCGTCCAGCGCCATCCGGATCAGTTCAGCAGCCATTTCGGTTGCGATCCCGCGAGACTCGTATTCGGGAAATGTAAAATACGCGATCTCAACGCGATCGTATTGCGGCGGTGATTTGAAGCCGCAGGTCCCGACGAATGTACCGTTCTCCTTAATGAGATAGCCGATCCACGGAGGCTCGTATCCACTGGCGCCATATAGGGCCGTCATTGCTCCCACAACGTCGGCCACGACCGTTGGTGCGTCCGTTCCGGGCGATTCATATTCCCCGTCTTTTTGTATCGCGACGAATTCTAGCTTCATCACTATTGCTTAAAGATTGCCTCGGCGCCTCTGCTCTTCCTC
>JBGTCS010000097.1:0-2532 GCA_041748715.1 Pyrinomonadaceae bacterium
CAAAGCGATGGCGTCGTGGTCCGAAAGCGGCGAGCCGTCCGCATCCGTGAAATCGCCTACGGTTTGCGGCACAGTATCTGGCGCGATCTCGATCCCTTTTCCGGCAAACCAGTCGAGCCGGGCCGACACATGTCCGCCGACGCGGCCCGCCGCCCAAAAGATAAATGGAAAACACCATTCGGGAACCCAATCGCGAAGATTGGTGTTTTTCTCAAGGCTTTCGACATGGTAATGCAGCGTTCCGGCACCGATCTCGTTTAGCGTTTTATATTCAAATCCGCGTGACCCCAGTTCGCCAAACATGGCCCGTTCGAAATAACGATCCGGATGCGGCAGATGGTTTAGTGCAAAGTTTTTTGGCCCCATCATGACACGCCGCCAGTAGCCAAGGATCGCGCGGGCGGCATTCTGCGAGTTAAACGTCGTCGTATTCCAATCGCCGCCGATCAGCGTCGGTAATACGGGGAGCGTGTCTAGATGATCCAGAATGATCTTGATCTGTTTGTGCCGGTGGGCCCGTGAACAGTGAGCGTCGAGGTGGATCGTGACGGCCCGAAAATCGCCAGCCGGATGTTCGATGTCGGCGACGATCGCACGCAGATATCCAAGGCGCTTTTCTTTGCCCCACATCTTGTCCTTGCCATTCGGAATCGGAATCGCGTGAACATTTTTCATCTGATGCGGCGAAAACATCGCCAGACCGTGGATGGACAGGGTGTTCTCGCCTTCCATATCCGATTCGACGCCGCTTCCCTTTTGCAGCGGGACATAAACCGGAGCAAAAGCGTAATTGAGCTTTAGTTCGCGGGCAATTTCCTGTGCAACAAAGCGGTTGTCGCTGCGGGCCATGCCATAGTCGAGCTCGGTCAGAATGAGAACATCCTTGTCTTTGAGTTTCTCGTTATTTTTTAGAGCGTCAACTATACCGTCAAATCTGATCCCGCGTTCGAGATTCCATGCCAATGCCCTGATCGGCCTGCCGTCGGTCGAGCTTTCGGAACCAGTGGAAAAATCCTCGACAACAACGGCGTTCAAGATCCTATCGACCTCCGGCTTAATTCTCTGCCAGAGTTCGGATGCCTCCAATTCGGGCGTCGATTCGAAAGTCAGCAGTTCGGCGAAATACTTGTTAAGATCATGTTCAAGAATACTCGGCGGCCCTGTAATGCTTTCGTCGGGTGAGGTCATAAAGAAATTTAGGATACGCGAGAGCCGAGGAGAAGACAAAAATGGCAGGGTGGGAATTATTCAATCTTCGGAACTGGAACTCAATCATCATGCCTTTCTTTCACCGGGGCAATTTCCAGGAAATCACAGGTTATCCGTTCGGTATATGTCCCGATCAATTCATCGATGCGATCCTGATGCTTTGAGCGAAATATAAATCCGACGTGTTTTGGTTTGTTGACCGTGTAAACGATCTCTTTATCACGGTAATGCGATGTATCCGGTTTTTCGGTGTTTGCCAGAGCGAGCGTGATGCCGGCAAAATCTTTTCGCAATTTTGGCGGTACATATGGCTTGTCTTCAGTCGCGGTCTCAAGTTTTGCCCATTCCCGCCAGAGGTTAAAGTTGCAGGCGTATTCCAGCACGTTGGCGATATAGGCACCACCGACACGGCAGGCGACCTCGAGAAGAAATATCTCGCCCGTCGCTTCGCAGAGCAAAAATTCCGCGTGCGTCACACCTCTTTCGTAGCCAAATGCCATTAGCAATGCCCGGTTCAGCACCTCGAGCTGTTTCCGTTCCTTGCATTTATAAGACGTGATCGACGACGTGAATACTCCGCCGTAATGCGAGACCTTGAATGGCGTCGTGCCATATTGGCTGACGCCGCAGGCCGACACTTTGCCGTTATCGACGACCGAATCGACGTGATAGACGCGGCCCTCGATAAAGCGTTCGATCAGGAATTGCGACGGATGATCGCGCCAACTCTCGCGATTGTCGAGATCGTTCAAAACGCCCCAGACCTCGTCCGCCGTTTCACATTTTCTTATTCCGAATGCCGAGACCTCGTGCCGCGGCTTTACGATCCACGGGGCCGGAACCGTTGTCAGAAAATGGTTTATCTCTTCGGCATTAAACGCACCGATAAAATCCGGACAACGGACGCCGGCCGTGTAAGCGATGTTTCGCATCGTCAACTTGTCGCGAAAACGGCGGACAAACGAGGTGCTCATTCCGGGCAGATTGAGATGTTCGCGGGCCATCGCGGCGGTCATGACGTCAAATTCATCGAGCCCGACGACGCGGTCGATCGGCCTTGAACCTGCGATATTTGTCACGGCTCGCACGTAATCGAGTATTTCGGCGTCGTCCTTCACAGTTCTTACGTCGTCGATCGCCGTCCATGGCCAGGCCGATTGGAGCAGTTTTTGCCGGGTCACGAGCGTGACATGCCACCCGGCGGCATCGGCTTCCTCTATAAATTCGGAACCTTTGTGGTCGCTGGCAATGATGACGATATGATTTGCCATAAATAATGCATTGGCGGCGATTTCGCGCCATCCTTTTCCCAAAAACAGATTT
>JBGTCS010000098.1:0-2786 GCA_041748715.1 Pyrinomonadaceae bacterium
TGATAGGCCGTCGAGCTATTTAACCACGGCAGTCAGAGTTAGTTGTTTTGTCTTGGGCGGATAGCAAACCTCGTCGGTGCAAGCCTGAGACTTGACCGTGACATTAACCCGGATCGTATCGCCGCGATAGTTTGCGGGAACAGTGACATTAAAATTAAAAGCTGTGCGTCCCTCGTAAACGTTGATCGTGCTTTCAGAAAAGCTGAACTTACGATTGCGTCCCCGCGGATAACTCACCGCACCGATCTTAATTCCCTTAGCCGACGCTCGAACTGTCGTCGGGATAGCGTATTCACTTCCAGGACGGTTCGAATTGACGTGAAGCTCCGACGGGATCGACAGCACAACCGTCGCCCGCGAAACTTTACCGCGTGAAACAGTACCGTTACCGATCGAACCGCTAACAGTCTGAGCATTTACGCTGGCCACGATGCCCGCCGCTGATAAAAATAAAACTAAACTAAATGTTTGTAAAACCAATTTTTTCATGTCAATTACCTGATGTACTTAAAGCATCGATTCGTTGTATTTATTTCACTATAAAGCTTTTTATGATCTCGGCGACCTTTACGGCTATTGCCGGATCGGTTTCCTCGAGCGTTATGACCTTGAGTTCGAGCACGCCGGTATCCGATTGAGCGATCTTGTAAAACTCAAGCAAGCCAACGCCCTTTTCCGACCGTTCGGCTTCGACCAAACGGTAAAGTGTGTCACCGATCTTTTCCGAAACATCTGATGTAAGGGCCGAGGTTTTTTTGATGGTCGATACGGCCGCACTCAAGTCCCCCGCTTCGAAATGGCGGATCTCCACCCGGGCCTGTTTTATGTCCTCAGCCCCGTCACCACCAAATTCTTTTGAGTATGCTTCAAACGCCAGGGCGGGATCGCCGTTTATTACACTCAAAAATCCATCGGGTTTTTCGATAGAAAACGTTTCCGTGTCGATTGACTCGGGCTCGAAAGCGAGCGCCGCTGTCTTTTTGATACGCGTCGATGCATAGACCATCAAGGCGACGAGAATAAGGCCGGGAATTAACAGTTCCATAAAATAAAGGGCAAAAGGGCGAACTCGTCCGCTTTTTCACATTTTCACTGTTTCACTGTCCATCGCGGCAAGCTGACCGCAGGCGGCATAAATATCGCGGCCGCGCGGCTGGCGAACATAGGCGGAAACGCCCCGCGATTCGAGGATCGATTTAAACCTCTGGACCCGCTCGGGCGTGGATGTATCGTAATCAAGCTGTTCCGCGCCGTTGTGCGGAATAAGATTGATCTTTACACGCGAAAGCTGATAGCGGTCGAGCAAACGGGCCAGATCGTTAGCATCGGCGTCCGAGTCGTTGACTCCGCCGAGCATCACGTATTCAAAAGTAAATCGCTCGCCTCGCCGTAAACTTCCCTCAAATTCTTTTGCCGCCGTCATCAATTCGTCGAGATTCCAGCGCTTGTTGATCGGCATTAGCGTGTTGCGAAGCTGGTCCTGAGCCGACGAAAGTGAAATGGCCAGATGCGGTCGATTTTCCAGAGTGGCAAATTCGTATATTTTTGGCACTATGCCCGCGGTCGAGATCGTCACTCGGTTTGGCACGATAAACAGACCTTCTTCGTCCGACATAATTTCGAGTGAGGTGATCAGATTTTCAAAATTCAAAAACGGTTCGCCGGCGCCCATGCCGACCAGATTGGTTCCGTGCGGCGTATCGCCCGCTACGCCATAAACATCGTTTAGAACAATTATTACCTGTTCGATGATCTCGCCGGGCGTAAGATTTCGGAGCAATCCCAATTTTGCCGTCAGGCAAAAATCGCATTTCAGCGGACAGCCCGACTGTGACGAAAAGCAGATCGTGTCGCGGTTCTCGCTGGGTATGAAAACCGTTTCGACCGGATATCCGTCAGCTGTTTTCATCAAGTATCGCCGCGTCCCGTCAACTGAAACATAGCGGGATTCGACCGAGAGACGCGAAAGATCTGCCGACTCTTCTAACTTTGCCCGAAACTTTTTTGGCAAATCAGTGATCTCGTCGAACGAACGCAGACGGCGCTCGTGAACGGCCTTAAACACCTGTGTCGCTCGATATTTTGGCTCGCCAAACGACGCAGCAAGTTCCTCAAGCTCCGCCCGTTTGAGGCCTGTGATGTGTATTTTCTCGGACATCGTTATCTATTTTAACGTAGTTCGAGAAAAAGCGCTTTTTGCGGCAAATTGCAGATATTTCTGATAAAATCCGCTGATCACTAAAACCTATTTCTGCAAATGGCGTATTACAACGATATGAAACTCAAGATCCTTATTCTGACTCTCAGCCTGTTAGCTTTCCAGAACGCTATGGGACAATCCGCACGAGACGCCGATCCGAAAGACGTCGGATCGCTAGATTCAATTATGAAAGCCGTTTATGACGTGATCTCGGGCGACGCCGGAAAGCCGCGTGACTGGGACCGATTTCGCACGCTCTTTCATAAAGACGCCCGGCTGATCCCAACCGGTAAAAACCCTACAACTCAGATAATCGGCGCAAGTGCCGCGACACCCGAGGATTATATAAAACGCGTCGAGCCTGTTTTTGCCAAAGATGGTTTTCACGAACGCGAACTCGCCCGTCATGTAGATTTGTACGGCAACATCGCTCAGGTTTTTTCGACCTATCATGCATTCCGGAAATCGGATGATAAAGAACCTTTTCTGCGAGGTATAAACAGCTTTCAACTGGTCAACGACGGTAAGCGGTGGTGGGTCCTAACGATCTTTTGGCAGGCTGAGAGTGCGGACAATCCGATCCCAA
>JBGTCS010000099.1:0-8824 GCA_041748715.1 Pyrinomonadaceae bacterium
ATGATCATTGCAATAGACGGCCCCAGCGGGGCGGGCAAATCTACGCTCGGTAAGATGCTCGCCAAAAAATTGAACCTACTTTATTTGGATACTGGAGCAATGTACCGGGCCGTCGCGCTCGCGGTGAATCGGGCAGGCGTACCATATCGTGACGTTGATCGAATTGCCGACATTGCAGAAAATTCCGACATCGAACTGGTCGGCGAGCCGGATGCGATGAAGGTGATCCTCGACGGTGAAGACGTATCTGTCGATATTCGAACGCTTGAGGCGGCACAGGCGGCCTCGGTCGTGTCCACGATCTCAGAGGTTCGCCGCATTATGGTTGAACACCAGCGGGCGATTGGCAAATCCGCACCCAACGGCTGCGTTCTTGAGGGCCGCGACATCGGCAGCGTCGTGTTTCCCAATGCGGATATTAAGTTTTTTCTTACCGCAAAACCTGAGGCCCGGGCGCGTCGTCGCCATGCCGAAGATCAGTCGAAGGGACGAATTTCAACCTACGAACAAACTCTGGCTGAGATCAACGAACGTGACGAACGCGACGTTTCACGCGAAGATTCACCGCTTACTATTTCTGACGACGCGATCGTAATTGACACGAGCGAACTCGATCTGACCGAAGTTTTCGAACAAATGCAGTCCAAACTGCGTGAAAGCAGGGATGCGTCGGCTTAGATTTACACTGAAACGCGAAGGTTACTGGCAAACGTTCTATGCCATCGCCCCGGCGCTTTTGGGTCTGTTGGGCGTAGCAATTTGGTGGCTGTTCAATTGGTTTGACTAACAATCGAACAATCGATAACATCTTAAATTGCTCTTTTGATGTGCTCCCGTAGCTCAGTTGGATAGAGCGACGGCCTTCTAAGCCGTAGGTCGCACGTTCGAGCCGTGCCGGGGGTACCATTTTTATTTTGGATTTGCGATTTTGGATTTTCGATTAAAAAAATCCCAAATCGACAATCAAAAAATCCAAAATCAAGATATGGCGGCTATAGTTCAGTTGGTTAGAACGCCTGATTGTGGTTCAGGAGGTCGTGGGTTCGAGCCCCACTAGCCGCCCCATTATAGATTCTCGCAATGTTTTTCGCTGGTGGCATTTAGCCTTTCAAACGCGTTGCGCGCATTTTGCTAATCCAGTTATTTTCTGCCCTTCCAACTCCAAGTCTGCGTTCTGCGTCTAAGGTTTCAGTTATCACTTTTTAGGTCTGATGAATGGCCAAACGGCTGGCGGCGGGCGAGTTTGTAGTTTGTTGCAACAGATTAAAGAGTAGTGATATATTCTACCTTCACCGAAGGACGCGAATCACTGAACCTAGGTTTAGGAAAAAAGGAAATTTATAATGAGATATATATTTAACCGGCTATTAAAAATCGCAATTATCGCTTCCGTTTTATTCATGCTGGTTCCCCAATTCATTGCTCAGACGGGTGCGGGCACCGGGAGCCTGAGACTTAGACAAGCCATGGATTCGGACGGTGACGGCAAGGCGGATTTTATTATCTTTCGCCCCTCGGATAACGTGTGGTACACGATGAAAAGCAGCGGTGGTTTTTCGTTTGCACAATTTGGCTGGTCTAGTTTCGATTATTTAACTCCTGGTGATTATGACGGTGACGGCAAGGGAGATATTTCGGTATTTCGCGATAGCGAAGGCACGTGGTATCGGCTGAATAGTTCAAATGGAACCGTGAGCATTTTTCAATACGGATTACCCGGTGACGAACCAGTTGCCAGGGATTACGATGGTGACGGCAAAACCGATTTGGCGGTGGTTCGCCGAACCGGCGGTAATATGGTCTGGTATATCAAAAATAGCGGTTCCCCCACCGAAACAAATCTTCAGTTTGGCTTGGCAACCGATTACACAGCTCCGGGCGACTATGACGGCGATGGTAAATTTGACATAACGGTTCAGCGTTCGACGCCGGTACAGGGACTTTTTTATTCTCTGCAAAGCGGCAACGGGGCTGTCGTGATTACCTATTGGGGACTCGGCACTGATCTTGTTATTCCGGGCGATTACGACGGTGACGGCAAAACAGACTACGCGGTTTTGCGCGAAGGTTCAACACCAGATGCTAATCTCGAGTGGTATATTTTGAAGAGTTCAGGGGGCACGCTGGTCGATTTTTTCGGTCGTACCAGCTCGGACCTCAATGTTCAAAACGATTATGACGGCGACGGGAAAACCGATATTGCTGTTTGGCGAGACACCGAAGGTGTTTTTTATGTCAAGAACAGTTCAACGGGGGCGGTTCGTACCGCTACATGGGGTGTTCCAAATGACTATCCCGTTGCCAGCTACGATACCCATTGATCGTCGGACGGCCTGTTAGGATTTAATGGTTGAGGATCAAGTATTCTCAACCATTTTTGTTTATTCACTGTGTTTGTAGTAGCTTTTCAATAGCTCATGGTCGACATTAACCACATAATTCGGGATGTCTTTCCGACTAAAAGAATCGTGATACTTGGCGATCTGGTCGCCGATCAATTTCTCAATGGAATGATTTCCCGCGTTTCTCGTGAGGCCCCCGTATTCATCCTCCGACACGAGGCGACGAATACCGTTCCGGGAGCTGCAGCCAATGCCGCGATCAATGTTGCGTCGCTCGGCAGTAAGCCTACCCTGATAGGCATCACCGGCACGGACGCGAACGGCAAACTGCTTACCGACAACTTACACACGGCAGGGGTCGATTGTGACGGGATTGTTTCGGTGGCAGAATTTTCAACAACGACTAAAGTCCGCGTTCTTGCGGGACAACATTATGCGGCTCGCCAACAGGTGATACGAATCGATTACGAAAACTCTGCACCAATTACGGACACCGTCCGAGAACGCCTAAGGCAAAATCTGGCGACAGCCGCCGTATCGGCCAACGCATTGATCGTTTCGGATTACAATTACGGAGCCGTCTTTCCTGAAATTTTTGACGACGCAAAGTCGATCGCCGCGTCACGCGGAATTCCGCTCATAGTCGATTCGCGATATAGATTGACGGATTTCCGTGATGCCACGACGGCGACACCGAACCGCGAAGAAGTCGAGCAGATTCTGGGCCAGAATTTTACCGCCGACGATTGTTCAAAGTTGCGAGAGCGTCTCGGATTTCGATCGCTTTTGATCACAAACGGCAATAATGGCATGATGCTTTTTGAGACGGACCGTCCGCCGCTGCAGATCGACGTGGTCGGGTCCACCGAACCCGTCGATGTCACCGGCGCCGGCGATACGGTGATCGCGACTTATGCATTGGGTCTCGCATCTGGGTTGGGTTTTGCGGATGCTGCTGCCGTCGCCAACCACGCCGGCGGCATTGTCGTAATGAAAAAAGGAACAGCCTCGGTCACCCAGGCTGAACTACTCGAATCCCTAATTCGCGAAGATGAACTGATCGCAGCAACCAACGCCAGCTAACACTTAATATGTCCAGTCAGTTTGCACCGATCCTGGAACGAACCGAACTTAAAAAGGAGATTGCGGATTTGCGGAGCCGCACCGCTGCCGTGGTTGTGCTTGCGAACGGCTGTTTTGACCTGTTTCATGTCGGCCACGTTCGGTATTTGGCCGGTGCAAAAGCGGTCGGGGATATTTTGGTCGTTGGTGTCAACTCGGATCGGCAAACACGATTGTTAAAGGGCGAAGGGCGTCCGTTCGTTTCGGAACAGGAACGAGCGGAGCTGGTTTCCGCCCTTCGGTGCGTGGATTTTGTCACGATCTTTGATGAGCCAACCGTCGAGGAACTGCTTTTGACTATTCGGCCTGATATTCACGCAAAAGGAACCGATTACACCGTCGATACCGTTCCCGAACGTGAAATCGTACTCAGCTATGGCGGAACCGTCGCTATCGTCGGCGATCCAAAAGATCATTCGACGACAGATTTGATAAAAGCCGTAGGTATCGGCTCCGCACCGGTTCCTGCAAAATCCAACTGACACCAGATCGATGTGGCACGCTCGAACAAAACATGATCTGATAATCGAGGTTTGGGAAAAGCTCGATTGCGAAAATGTCGGGGCTGCGGAGATCGAGGCAATAGAATCAGTAGTCGCCGACCAATACGGTCCGGCCGCAGTTGAGTCGCCAATGATAATCGCCCGGCTATTGGCTGACGAGGGCGCGGACCTTCGGCATTCCGAGATAATGAATCTCTATGTAGAGCGCTCGTCCGACCGGCCGTATGAGGCCGCTCTTCGAAATATTCTTAATATTACAGATCTGCAAACGACGTTAAGTTCGATCCGCCGTTTGGAAAATTTAAGACGAAAATATAGAGCCGACAACGACAAAGAAGGTTCGCGGCACATTCGCTCGGCAGCTTTACGCGGCAAGGAGATAGCAGACAAAATTGCCGCATCGGAGAGTATCGATCCGTCAGTTCAGAATCTAAATGTCGAGATCGCCCAATGGTTCCGAATCTGGCTCGAAACGCCCGAAGTTTTCGAAAGCTGGGTCGAACTCAGGCAGAGATCGGCCGAATTTACCAAACTATTTGGCTCAAACAAAGACAACTAATAATGCGCCGCTTTTACGCACCAACCGAAAATTTTAAAGATACGATCGTCAATCTCGACGGTGATGAGACCCGCCATCTGCGGGATGTTTTACGTCTTGGCACCGGCGACGAGGTTTCGGTTTTTGACGGAACGGGTAGCGAATTTCGTTGTTCCATCGCAAAGATCGACAAGAAGAGTTCGATCTTAACGCTCATCGAAAAAATCGAGCCTGCCTCCCCTGAATCAGGTTTGGAAATAACGCTGGCTGCGACGGTTTTAAACGGTGACCGGTACGATCTGATAATTCAAAAAGCCGTCGAATTGGGTGTCGCAACATTGATTCCTATGCAAACGATTCGCGGCGATGTAAAAACTAAAGATGCCGCCACGCGGCTTGAAAGGTGGCGGCGGATCGCTCTCGAAGCCACAAAGCAGTGCGGACGGGCAAAGCTAATGGAAGTAGCCGAGCCGGCGACGTTTGATTCGATTTTGGAAAGATCAGAGAACACGGATATTGTCTTGTTCTCGGAAAGAGACGGCGCGAATTTCTCGGCCACAAAACTAATGCCCGACAAAAAAATAACCGCCTTGATCGGACCAAAAGGCGGTTGGGATGATTCTGAATTAGAAGCGGCCCGCTCGCATTCAATAAAGATCGTCACGCTCGGCGGCCGAATACTGCGGGCCGAAACGGCGGCTATATCATTGACCACGATACTTCAACACCGTTTCGGGGACCTTAATTAAATTCCCCTAATAGATCGACGGGTTTCGCGGACGGTAATACGCGTCGCCGCGGGCCTTCATATTTGCTTTTTCACCCAATTTTCCGATAAAGGTCAACAGCATCGCCTTGTCCTTGAATCGAAAGCTCGCTGTGCCTTTCGCCTCAACATCCGGGTCGTCAAAGGTCAGATTCGCGTATTTTGTGCTTTTTGACATCAGCCCTGCGAGTCCCGCACCAGGCAGCGGCAATGCGCCGATTACTTTTCCAGATTGCGGAACGCTTTGTTTTGAATCCGGGAAAACCGTCACAAGCGAGGCATAAGGTATGGAAAACATTTCCTTACCGTTTTCCCGATAAAACACGATCCGTTCGTTGGTGTCGTCAAATCTTAGCGTGCCCTTTTCTTTCGCGCTTGATCCGAAAATGCCGCCTTCGTAGCGGGTCTCATAAGAATCCGGGGCATTGGGCGAAACAGCCGGCATCGTTTTATCGGCAGGTCGCGGCTGGGCATTGCTTATTCCGAAAAAGCAAAATATAGCGATGGTCAAAAACAGAAACTTTTTCATAGGTAAATTTTCCTTTTTTAAGGAGAGAAGGATTTTTCTTACACTCTATAGACGCGCTTTGCCACTAGCGAGTTGTTATTTTGCTGCCGAAAAATTCTTTGCGTCAAGATACGGAGCCAGCCGAGCCTGTGCGATACGAACGTATTCATCCGATACTTCTGATCCGAACCACCGCCGCTCGAGCAGTTCCGCGACTTTAGCCGTCGTTCCGCTGCCCATAAAACAGTCGTAAACGAGATCGCCAGCGTTCGTCCAGGTTTTTATTTGATCCTCGACAAGCTGTTCGGGAAATATCGCCGGATGTTCGAACGCGATTTTGTCCTTTGAGGACGAGGTCCCGACATTGTAATAAAATATCTCACTGTCTGAGTAATTAAATTCCTTCTTCTCGCAATTCTCACACCTGCATTTTTCGTAATAAAAAATGTTATCGACTTTTCTTTCCTTGGGAGCCACATGATCGTGAGCTAGATCATTGCGGCCCACACTCGTAATTCGAAAAGATTTGAACGCTTTTTCCTGTTTGATCGTCTGCGTTATCGGGTTAAAGGTTGCGGGCTGCCCTTTTGAAAAGCAGAACATATATTCAAAACACTGACGATAACGCTTGCCGCAATCGCTCGGGATCGGATTATTCTTGGCGTAGATCATCGTGTCATGGACTTTGAACCCCGCCTCCTGGAACGTGATCGCGTGGCGAAAACTGGTGAGAGTTTCGTCGCCATTCAGGGTTCGGTCGCCGACGACCCAGATCACAACTCCGCCCGGCTTGGTCTTTTGATAAAGCGAAGCCGCAATTTCTTCGACAGGAAAATGATAGCCGTTGTAGTCGCGAAGGTCGTCATACGGCGGGCTCGTGATCGTCATATCAATGAGGTCGTCGGGCATCCGATCCAGCGTGACAAGACAATTTTCGTGGTAGATCTTTCCTAATTCCATATTAAATCGGCCAGTTATCGAGAAAAGCTCTTATAAAGGCCTTTTCTGGCTTTTGCGTTTCATTTTCGAGAAATTCACGGAACTGTTCCTGTTCAATGAGATAATCTTCCTCTTCGAGCTGGCCGGCGAAATAAACTACCCGCAGCCAAACAAGATATGTATTTAGGGTGTCGATCTGGTTATATTCAACGATCTTGGTAAGGTCCCGCTCCAGCCAGAGATCCGTCACCTGATCACCCTTGACATCTATCTTTCCGGGAAATCCACACATTTTTGCCAATTCATCGAGCCGCGGCGACATGCCGCCGCGATTTGAGAATTTGGTCAAAATATCAAAATGAGCGTCGCTGTTGCGCGAGTCAAAGTAATCGGGACCTTCCCACGGCTTATTTGGCCGTTGATTAAAGGCGGGTGCCGATATCTCGTTGATAATTCCCCGTTGGATTAAAACCTGAAGATCCGATTCGGACGAGTTATACCCTACGAGCTGCGGCCGCCTGTCGCCAACTATATAGAGAAAACGTTCGATAATGGCAGTTTCATCAACATCGTCCGACTCGACGGGCAATTTTGGCAAAGAATTTAACGAGAATTCGACGACTTTTTCGCCATCCCTAAAAACCGATTTCCGGGATAAAAAGGCGATCGACACCACCCGCGAGAACATATACTTCAGAAAAGGACGCGAATTGTCTACCTCCTTATATTGCGGCGAATGCTCCCACAGTTTTTGCATTGCCTCAAGCTCAGTCGTTTCCTCAGGCAGGTCAAAAAGCCGCCTGGCACCGGCAGCATCGGGCACCCATTCGAGATCATAAAAGAGGGCAAGTTCTTGGATCGGGGATTTTAACATTCAGTCAGTTAGCCGTCGTCGCCGCCACAAATTATTGAATTTGCTTGCGCTTACGCCGCTAAACATCGAAAGTTTAACACAGAAGAAAATGATCGTGAAAACATACGATACACGTAATTTGTAACCGATTTCGTGTCGCATGTCGTCTGACCACTATTAAACTCTCAGTCTAACTACTTATACAACAACACTTCATATGTTTTGGCACAATGTTTGCGACGTAGTAAAGCGACAACAATGTCGAAATCAAGGAATGGGAGAAATATGATGATTAAAAAGTATATTACGACATTTTTGATGGCACTTATGATGGCAGTAGCGATTCCGGCGTTGGCAGGAGCAGAGGGGGGAGCGGCATCGGTCGCGGCTCAGACAACGCGTTATCGCAGCCGGCAAGGGACGACCCGTTATAAACGGCCTAATGTTTATCGGCGTCACCGAAAGGCATTTAACATCGGTATCGGTACTGGTGTAGGTATGTTGGTCGGCGGATTGGTGGGCGGCAAAAAGGGAGTTGTTATCGGCGGTTTAGCCGGTGCGGGAGGTGGAGCTCTCGTTACACACAAGCAGCGTCCGAAAAATTACGTTCGACGTGTAACTGTTCGCCGTTACTAACCAGCCATCACAATCGATAAAAGCCCCGGGGACTTAATTTAGGTACTCGGGGCTTATTTGTGTGCAACACGAAAGTAAGGATTTTAATCGGTGATCGCTCCCAAAGCACTCGATGAAACGAGTTTTGCATACTTAGCCGCAACGCCGCTGACCTCTCTGGTCGGAGCCTTCCAATTCGCACGGCGTTCAACTAGCACATTTTCAGTCAGATTCACCTGTAGCAAACGCTTATCCGCATCGATAGTTATACTGTCGCCATCTTCTATCAGAGCAATATTTCCGCCAACGGCCGCCTCGGGTGCGATATGCCCGACAACCAGCCCATAAGTTCCGCCCGAGAACCTTCCGTCCGTGATCAACGCAACCGAATCGCCCAGCCCAAGCCCGATGATCGCGGAGGTTGGTGCAAGCATTTCACGCATTCCCGGTCCTCCCTTTGGACCTTCGTAGCGGATAACAATGACGTCACCAGCGTTGATCTTTCGGGCCATGATGGCCGCCATGCAGTCTTCTTCGGAGTCGAAAACACGGGCCGGGCCTTCGATCTTCGAACTTTTGATCCCGGTTATCTTTGCCACCGCCCCTTCTTCGGCAAGGTTTCCCCGAAGGATCGCTAA
>JBGTCS010000100.1:0-1767 GCA_041748715.1 Pyrinomonadaceae bacterium
GCCGCGCGCACCTTTCTGATATTTTTTGGAATCGCCGGATTTGGACGCTTCAGCGGCCGGAGCAATTGGGTTTTCGGTCGCGGAGATCTGAATGGGTTTAGATTCGACTTTCGGAGTCTCCGGTAAAGGCTCGGGCTTTGGTTCGGCTTTGGGCACGACGGTGGCCTGCCATGCGACGACCTGCCACCTGCCGTTTCGTTTGACGAAAGTCCCGGTATTCAAATGGTAAGAAACTGTCGCGGAACCGTCCGAGCGTGTGGTATTGCCGACTAATTTAAACGCTACAACCGCTGTGTTGCCATATTGCTGAATCCGTACATCATCCGCCGAATACACCGTTACAGGATCACCGTCTTTTGACGGCGGGGCATTGCGAACGCCTTTCATCAAGTCTTCCTTGCCCGTCCGCGTTCCGGCCGAACGCGTGTAGATGAGATCGTTCGCCCAGAATCGCTCGTGAATGGCAGCGTCATTTCGCCCGGCACCGACGAGGAATTCATTCAAAAGATTTGTGATCTCGGCGGCGTCCGGTGCGGCCTGAGATCTCAACGAAAGGACCGAAGTGAGCATAACCAAACCCAGTAAAAAGGATTTCGTGGTTCTTTTAATAAGTTTTGTAGACATATTTTGTCCAGAATGGCACAATTCCACTGGATATCAAACAATAACGGAGGGACACTTGGAGATCGCAGAATTTGAGATCGATCGGCACGGTTGCCTTCAGAAAAGCAAAAACAAGGAGATGACTAAATGCCAAATACAAAGTTAGTAGTTATGTACCCATACCCCTCGGATGTTGAGGAATTTGAAAATGCATATGTTAATGAACATATCCCGCTTGCCATGGAAAAAATAAAAGGTATGACAAAATTTGTTGCCACACGGATACTTTCGACCGCTGACGGCGGGCGGGCACCGTTTTATAGAATCGCCGAGCTGCATTTTTCGTCAATGGAGGCGTTGGGTGAGACTGCAGCGTCCGCAGGTGCACAGGAGGCTATCGCACATGCCGTTTCAATATCGAGCGGCGGAGCACCCATTTTTATGGTAGCAGAGGAAGAGACCACTAATTTTTAGGCCTATTTGGCCGCGTAAAAATAGAATTGTATCGCCTGAACGAGGCCGATAAAAAAGCCGAATAAAGCCCCAAAAAGCTCAATCGTGCGAAGGTGTTCTTTGGCGACTGACATAACCAGTGATTCGAGTTTTTCGGGCGGGTAATTATGGATCTTTTCCCGAACCATGCCGCCGACGTTGAATTCAGCGACGGCGTCGGGCAATTTTGCATGAACCGCAGAGATGATCGCGTCGGTCAGCGAGGTGCTGGCTTCGCGGAGTTTCGATTCCGAAAAATGATCGCCCAATTTGCCGATCGGTTTTGACAAGAGGCGGTCGATCTGGCCGGCGAGCATTTCGTTGATGATGTTCGACGTTTCGTCTCGGGATAGTATTTCGAGCAGACCATTGGCGAGCAGCGATTTCAGTTTTTCTTCCGATTCAGGATGAAAGGTTTGCAGGATTGCGTCAATACTGTGCGGCCTAAGTTTCTCCAACGTTTCGCGTAGATATGCGGTGATCCCGGACATGGTCTCATCGCTCTGAAGCAGGCTCAGAACGGACTTCGTGACTTGCTCCTTGAGTCGGGCCAATTGATCTGGAGCGACCGCACCGATGACGACCGGAAGCGGTTTTGCCATTGCGTTATCAATGCTGGAACCGATAAAAGCTCGCGCCTCTTCGGCGAAAAACGCTCCGTTTAAGGTTTCC
>JBGTCS010000101.1:0-8504 GCA_041748715.1 Pyrinomonadaceae bacterium
CCCTTAACCGCCTTTTCACTCGTAGTTTTTTCGGATGATGACGCGGGTCGTGCCGGCTTTTCGGTCACAGGCTCCTCTGTCGCAAACGGGTTGATGAAATATAGCTTTTTCGTCGAACTAACCTGGACGGTCCGCTTTAGATCGCATTGCTCGATGCTTGCGACGTCGCCGCCCATTCCCATGATGCCGCTGTTTTCGGTTCTTTTTCTGGAACCTTTCACATAAACAGTTGAGGTCATCTCCTGTCCGCCAAATGACGTGGATTGTGTGATCTTGTAATTCTGTCCGAACGAGACAGCCGTCCCGCCGACAAAAAGAATGAACCCTAAAATCGCAAGCTTTTTCCCGTTTTTCATTTTTTTATCACTCCTCGATATTGCCATCAACCAAATGCAATTGTGCCGAAAAGGTCTGACTAACCAGAATCTCGACAGATAATGGAACTTCTCGGCAAGAATATCCTAGTTCGGACCCAACTTATCGAACACTTAGGATCGAATCAATTGGGGATAGAAAATAACTTTACTTCACCTCCGCCGGCCTCGTTCTTTGAAAGATTTGAATCCTTTAGTCGGTAACCAGTAACAAATTCCGCCGCCTGATAACCTGACGAGTTTCGCCATTATAGAGCCAGTGAGACCGTCTTTCAATCAAATTCTTTGAGAAAGTCGATGAGTATTAAAAAGTTGAGCCCTAAAATCGAACGAGGTTCGGAGAAAGCCCCCGAACCTCAACATTTCCTTTCCTAATTAAGCGCGATCCGGATCAGGCACTGGCTGCCAAATATTCTTCGTATTCCTCGGACGAGAGCATGCCGTCGGCCTCGAGCGGATTATCCATCTTTATCTTGACCATCCAACCGGCAATATATGGGTCACTGTTTACAGACTCAGGCGAGTCGTTCAAATCTTCGTTTACCTCGGCGATCTCACCACCGACGGGTGTAAAGATTTCCGAAACGGCTTTGACCGATTCGACCGAGCCAAACGACTCGTGCGAATTCAATTTATCGCCGACCCGCGGCATGTCGATATAAACTACGTCACCAAGCGAATGCTGTGCATAATCGGTGATACCGATCGTGGCAATGTCGCCCAAAACGGCGACCCATTCGTGATCTTTGCTGTAACGTAAGTTTTCAGGAATATTGGACATAGTTTTTTTAGATGAGGCTCCTTATTTTCTTTAAATTCAAAAGCTATTTTTGCCGCTTATAGAAAGGTGTCGGCACCACCTTGGCATTTATCAGTTTGCCTCTCACTTCAATTTTAATTTCTTGTCCCGCATTTGCAAACTGCGGCGGCAGAAACGCGAGGCCGATATTCTTTTTTAGAAACGGGGCCGGGCTGCCGCTGGTCACGCGTCCGACCTTTTCGCCGTCCACGAAAACTTCAAATCCATCACGGGCGATCCCGGGTTCGGTCATCTCAAAACCGACGATCTTTCGTGTCAGGCCCGTTTCTTTTTGCTCCGCGAGTGCTGCCGAGCCGATAAATTCGCCCTTTTGCAGTTTGGTTATCCATCCAAGGCCGGCCTCTAACGGGGTGATGTCGTCGCCGAGTTCGTGTCCGTAAAGCGACATGGCGGATTCGAGCCGCAGTGTGTTGCGAGCGGCGAGGCCGCAGGGAAGTATCCCGTCCGGACTTCCGTATTTAGCTGTGGAAAGGATCTTTTTCCAGAGCTGTTCGGCGAATTCGGGTGCGGCATAGACCTCAAACCCGTCTTCGCCGGTGTAACCGGTTCGCGAAATTATCGCGTCAACCCCGTCCACTCTGCCTTCTTCAAAATGATAATACTTTATTGCCGAAAGATCCGTTTCGGTCAACTGCTGCAAGATCCCAACCGCTTCCGGTCCCTGAATCGCGATCTGGCAATATTCGGCGCTCGCATTTTTGAGCGAAACATTATCGCTATCCTTTTTATGCGACGAGATCCATTCCCAATCTTTTTCGGTGGTACCAGCATTTACGACCAGTAAAAGTTTTTCGCCGCCAAATCTGTAAACAAGCAGATCATCAACGACACCGCCATTCTCGCGGGTCAGTGCTGAATAATGTGCCTGTCCGTCGACGAGCTTTGTCACGTCGTTTGTCGTCAGGCGATTTACAAAAGCGATCGCATCCGGGCCGTGGACCCATATCTCGCCCATGTGAGAAACATCAAACAAGCCCGAACGCGTTCGGCAGCGCATGTGTTCCTCAATGACTCCCGCCGGATACTGGACCGGCATATCCCAACCGCCAAAATCGACCATCCGGCCGCCAAGTTCGCGATGCGTCGCATTAAGCGGCGTCTGCTTCAAATTTGTTTCTGACATTACTAAGAAGTGTAAGTTAGAGGATTTAAGGGCACAAGTTTGCGGGATTAGATTTTGCCGTGAAGGAACAGACTTAGGGACTCTCGGTACTGGACTGATTAGTTATTACCTTTTTTCTTAGGTGCTTCGGCCGGAAGTTTCGCAACAGCGGCTATGATTTGATCGCAAAATTCCAGCGAATCCAGAACCGAGCCCATTTCACCTTTTCCATTGGGCTTGTCGAGTTCACCTTTGAGGGCGGGGCGGTAGCGTTCGGCCGCGGCTGCCAGATGACGGACGGCTTTTGGGAAAAGATCGGCAAAAGATTGTTTTGCTTTTTTATCATCCGGGTCAGGTAGGATAGCGGAATCGGGACGTTCGGATATGCTGTCGATGTCATCGATGGCTTTTTGCAGGACTCGCTTGATGTCGAGCAAAAGCTCGAATCGCGTGCTTTCGGGTAAAATGCCCCATTTGTCAGCGTCTTTGGAAGAGAACTTTGCACCGCCGACGTTCAGATCTAAAGCCGCGAAACGCCGATCTATGATCTTTGTCAGCACCTCCATCCGGTCGTCGATTTTTTGAGCGTCGCGGATAAGCTCGATTTCTTCGGGGGTAAAATAATCCCGCTGTGCCGCGCCTGTCGCAGGGAAAAAGATAGTCAAGATCCCAAATACAAAAATAAACAAAAATGCGTGTCTCATAGAGGTTTAGGATTACCGGCCTTACTTTCAGGGAGAACCGTATCGCCAAACAGCGTCTCGGTTGCCTGGGTCCGTGCGTTTCTAAGATAGCCCATCAATTTGCGGACGTATGTGTCATAACGCAGCGGCAGTTCGCGGCGGATAACGGCGATTCGCGGGGCAAAACCACGGAGGCCGATCTCAAGCCGTTTGAAATTATCCAGCACCTTTCCCCGGCGTTTGTCCTGCTTGTGCAGAAAATCCAGAGAGTCTTCCATCACACCCTGAAAAACACCGAGTTCGCGAAACATCCCGTCAAAATCGTCATTCGATGTCAGGCCCTCGGCGATCTTTAACCTCTCGTCCATGAGCTTTAGCGACAGCTTTGTACGATCCTTTATATCATTGGACTTATTCTTCAAAAGTGCGATCTCGTCTTTTGGAATAAGGGTCAAAGGCGGAGGCGCGAGTTCGATCTGTAACTCCTGGGCCGAGATCGAAAGCGGCATTGTTAAAAACAAAGATCCAAATAGCAGTACAACCGCAAGCAGCGACTCAATTCTATTTGTCCATAAATCTTGCTTTGTTAACTCATTCATTCTTTTTCCCCTTGCCGTCCTTGATCAATTTTTGGAGGGAAGGTAGGCGCAAATTAACTTTTTCGATGTCCAGCTTATTTTCAACCGGATCGGCGAGCCTGAGATATTGCTGGTAATTGGCCATCGCATCCAGATAATGACTCAACTGATCGTGAGCGATACCCAGAAAAAGATAGGCACCGGGCGATTTAGGCTGTGCCTTAGTTAGCCATTCAAATTCGGTATTAGCTTCGGCATAACGCTTTAGCTGGAACAGCGCGGTTCCCAGATTGGCATGAGCCGTCGCATTGTCCGGCACGATCTCGATGATTTTTTTCAATAGCCCGACCGCCGCTTCGAACTGCTTTGCCTGCACTAAAGCCGCTCCAAACCCAACCGCGTGATTTATATTCTCAGGTTCTGCTTCGGACGCCCGGCGGCAATATTCGAGGGCTTTTGTCGGATCATCCTTTCGATACAAGGTGCAGAGTCGTCCCAGAACCACCGAGTCGCTGGTGTTCACGGCGAGAGCCTTTTCCAGTTCCGCCGGACTCGTCGATCGCGCTGTACGAATTCGGCTAAGCAGATCCGCCGCATCCTTGTTATTAGCTTTTATCGAATTAAGCTCTGCGATTGCCTCGTCATAATTTCCTTCAAAGGCAAACACATTTGCGCGAAGATAAACCACCGATGCCGGATCTGATGAATTGCCCGTGAGACGCGTCAAAATTTCTTTTGCCCTTACGATGTCGCCTTCGACAATCGCTATGTTGCCCGCTAGCAGCAACGCGGAACTATTCGATCCGTCGATCAACAGGGCATTTGCGATACTTTGTTTTGCCTGAGTTCGACGACCGAGCACGTTTTCGAGAGCCGCCTGAGCTGTCCAAAGCGAAGGCGTTGGACTCGCCTTGCCCGTGAGAACCGCGATATTTGTCAACAGATCCTGAAGTGACTTGGCCGGTGCTCCGGTCTTTAAATAAAGATCCGCAAGAGCCGTGAGTGCCGGCGGATTTAGCGAATCAGACGATAATACCCTGACAAGGATTTGTTCGGCCTCTTCTACCTTGTTTTGCTGAACGAGCAGAGAGCCCAAACTCGCCATCGCAAGTGTCCACGCGGGCCGTAATTCGACAGCCCGCCGAAATGACCTTTCGGCATCAAGGCTTTTTCCCAGCGACAGTTGGGCGATCCCTCGCTGATATTCGGCTTCGGCAAATTGTGGTTCGATCCTTATCGCTTCTTCGTAGAGTCTGAGAGCCTCAGCCAGCTTGCCCTTTTCATGAAGGTCCTGAGCCGCGTTAAAGACGGCGACGGCATCTTGCGGGTCGGGGTTACTTTGGGCCGTACCATTTAGACTAAATATTGCAATAATCCCAAAGACCAGAATTGCCGCCGCAAACGTTCGGCGTATATTTAAAAAAAGGGCAGGTGAAGAATAAAACGTCATGCTCGTGGATTGGTCAAATGTTAGCATTAGCAGCCGAAAACGTCTAATAATTGTACGGAACATCATTTCCAAAATTTCAATCCCAAACATTTGCGTTACACGTTTTTGGTGCGATAAGATTCTGAGTTTGAACGCACGACCATGGCACAAGCGTTTACCTGCCACCAAGGAATGAATAAGAAGATCAAAAACGATTCCCAAAAACATGGAACAGTAAACCTATCAAATGTTTGACGACCGAATTTGTGATGCGACGATTCACTATAATGTTGGACAAAAACCTTGTATAGGCAAAAAGATAGAAGTTTGATAAAAATTGCGATTACGCAGAATTTGGAGATTTTTTAATAATGGCAAATCCGATGGCTGACGAAATGCGGAGATTCCGCGGCAGCGATGAAAAGAATCCGTTCGAAGCGATGAGCGAGCGGTTTGATCGAGCAGCGCAACTCCTTAATCTCGAAGAAGATCTGTATGCCGTGATGCGCGTTCCGAGTCGCGAACTGAAGGTTTACATCCCAGTCAGAATGGATACAGGCCACATCCAGGTATTCGAAGGCTTTCGTGTTCAGCACAATTTTGCCCGGGGCCCCGCAAAGGGCGGCATTCGGTACGCTCCCGATGTCTCGCTTGACGAAGTCAAAGCGTTATCGGCATGGATGACCTGGAAATGTGCTGTTGTGAACGTGCCGTTCGGCGGAGCCAAAGGCGGTATTATTTGTGACCCGCACCAGATGTCGATAGGCGAACTGGAGCGAATGACGCGACGATACACCGCCGAACTTATTGATTTTATCGGGCCGGACAAGGATGTGCCGGCTCCGGATATGAACACCAATGAGCAAACCATGGCGTGGATCATGGATACCTATTCGATGCATTCTCGCCACACGGTTAATGCGGTCGTTACGGGTAAACCGATCGGTCTGGGCGGGTCGCTCGGGCGGCGAGAAGCTACCGGCCGCGGTGTCCTATTTACTGTAAACGAAGCGATAAAGCGGTTTGGGCTCGCTCCGGAACAGACAACTGTGGTCGTTCAGGGGGCCGGCAATGTCGGTGGTATCGGTGCAGAACTAATGCACGAACAGGGGTATAAAGTCGTTGCCATTTCGGACGTCGGCGGAGGGATCTATAATAGAGACGGGTTAAACGTTCCCCATGTTCTGGAATATCTCAGAAATAACAGGACGCTCGAAGGATATCCGGATGTCGAGTTTGTGGACAATAAAGCCCTGCTCGAAATCGAATGCGACGTTCTTGCCCCGTGTGCCACGGAAAACCAGATAACTTCTGAAAACGCAGACCGCATTCGCTGTAAGATTCTGGCCGAGGGGGCGAACGGCCCGACAACGCCCAAGGCTGACAAAATTCTTCACGATAAGGGGATTTTCGTGATTCCCGACATCTTGGCCAACGCTGGTGGTGTTACCGTGTCGTACTTTGAATGGGTACAGGACCGCATGGGTTACTTTTGGTCCGAAGCTGAGGTTAATGCTCGGCTTGAGGATAAAATGGTGGCGAGTTTTAATGAGCTATGCCATTTTGCCGCCAAGCATGATGTAGACACGCGAACCGCAGCATATATGCTGGCGATCGACAGAGTCGCCTATGACACCCGAATGAGAGGGATTTATGCCTAGTTTTCGCCACCCGCGACTAAATTATCGCTTGATTGTGAAGTTTTTTTGCGGTAAGGTCTAGGGGTGTTAATTAGGAGTTTTGGTGTTGACTTTAAGGCGAAACTCCTTTATAAACTAAACGTTAGTATTGATTTATCGTTAATTTAGGCACATGTGCAGTTTGCCGGGCTTAGCGATTTGTTATGATCGGCTATCGTGTGTGATAATCTAAGCACTGTTTTGAAGTTGCTCATTTATTTCTATGAGCAACCGATTTGTTACTTTTTTGAAATTTAATTTTCTATTTCGGCGGAGGAATGTGATGAAACTCGCTATAAGAGTGCACGTTGTTGCACTTATATTGTTAACGTTGGCGTTTGCGGCTACGGCCCAGGTAAGGTCAGATAAAGATGACCGGAACACCGCACCAACTGTTGGAACTGGAGGTCCCGTTGGCGGCCCGACAGGTCTTTTTACCGTTTATGACGGCCAAACTTTGCGTAAAGGCGAATATACTTTAAGTGTCGCCCTGAGCAATTATGATCGCGATCCGGGCAATGTTGATATTAGCTCGGTACCGCTGAGCTTTCAGGTCGGATTGTCGAATAGGTTTGAACTGTTCTTTACCACTGAAGCATATCGGGGCGTCAAGGTGAATGCTCCTCAAAATCTCTCAAGTTTTTATCTGCCCAATTCGCAGCTTCGGTTAAACGGGGTTCTGCGTGTGCCTGGGGCTATCGTTCTTGAGCCCGGCACCGGCAATCGTGCTGTTTTCAGACCGGTTGGTGCTCCATTTGCACAGTTTCCTTTTACCAATGCACGATTTTTTAATCCTAATATAACCACGACAACAACCCTTGGGCCGCCGAGGGCTGGTGGAGCAGCAGACCTTTTCCCAGGTGTCGGATCCGTTTATGGCAGCCTGCTGCCGGGTGTGGTTTTTCGCACAACAACAATTGCTAATGGCAATTCAGCGCCAGCGAGTTTCTCGACAGCACCTACCTATTTGGGTGATGCTCCGTTTATCAATCGTACATGGGGAACCTCGACGTTCAACACAATGGACTTCGGGTTCAAATGGCGTTTTAATGACACGACCGATGCCTGGGGCCATGGTGTTACTGCTTTTTACAGATATTACATGGATAGAGCCGACGATTTCTCTGGTTTCAATCAGATGCAGCGTGGTTCTGGACGTGGAAGCAATAAAGGTGATATCGGGTTGACCTATTTTATCGATGCACGTGCCACCAAATGGGCAAACGTTTCGTTTAATGCCGGTTACCTCTATACGAGCAAGATCAAAGGCAATTTTGGTGGAACTGATTTCACTATTCTTGATCCGGGTGATGAACTCCAACTGGCGGTTGGTGTTGATTTTCCTGTAAACAAGTATTTTCAGCCTATCTTGGAAATGCGTTCCCTGCGTTATGTCGGCGGTAGAACACCAAATGCTCTCGAACAGAACCCAACGGACGGCATTGCCGGATTTAGAGTCTTTCCGCGACGATGGTTCGGTTTTGGGCTTGCGTATCGATATAACTTTAACCAGCAGGATCGTGATTACTTCGACGACGATTCGACAACCAATACGGTTACCGTTCTCTGCGGACCTGTTCCGCTTCCCGGCTGTGTTCCTACGACGACGACTGTGACTACAACAGGCGTTCCTGCGGGTCTCGGCACTTCGACCGATCCGCATGGCTACATTGCAAACTTCTGGATCGGCCGTCGCGACAAACGGGCTGGCGAGATCGTGAATTTGCCAGCTAATGTTGACTCGGTCACCTTGGGCGACACCGTTATTACGCTTCCTTGCCGTGAGGGACTCAAATCCCGCTCTGGTGCATGTAATGACAACAAGACGATCAGCGTTGC
>JBGTCS010000102.1:0-9694 GCA_041748715.1 Pyrinomonadaceae bacterium
GCGGAGTACCATCAGGGAGTACAAGATTCGTATTGAATACAATGAGCGACGCCTTGCGTTTCAACGGGTCAAAGTCGAGATAGCTGATAAATCCATTCTGATCGCCGCCGTGGCTGATGTGTGTTTTGCCAAGCGTTTGATCCAGAAAGAATGTCAAACCGATATCGGTCGTAAAACCTTTGGTCCCGTTTGCATCGGTTTCGGTTTTTAGCTGCGGGGTCCACATTTCCTCGAGCGACGAGCGTTTTAGGACAGCATCATAATCGGAGCGCATTTTTGGATCGCCGACCAGAAAATTTAGATATTTGACCATATCCGGTAGCGGTGAATTAAGCCCGCTGTTGGAAACGGTAATCCCCGTATTTGCGTCAAAACGGCCCTCCGTGGGTTTGCCGTCACGGATGTAATACGAATGTGACCTGTGTTTGAGCAAATGCGGCGGCGTTGAATCAAAATACGACCGATCCATTCGTAGCGGCCGAAAGATGTTTTTGTCGATGTATGTCTCGTACTTCTCATTCGATATCGTTTCGATGATCCGGCCAAGATAAATGACTCCGGGGTTGGAATAGCTGAATTTGCTGCCCGGTTTGAACAAAACCTCGGTAAACGGGAACATCGCAACCAGTTGGGACCACTCGGTCGGTTCAAACGGCTCCCAATCTTTATTGTTCCGCCACGGCCAGGTGCCGCCCCGGAAACCGCCTGAATGCGTCAACAGCTGGCGAATCGTGATTTCATCCATCGAGCCGTAGGAGTTGTGTATTTTTCTGAGTTCGGGCAGGTACTTCGTCACCGGATCATCGAGTTTCAGCAGACCACGGTCACGCAACTGCATTATGGCAATGCCGGTAAACGGCTTTGTGTTTGATGCCCAGTGATAGATCGTATTTTCGTCAACGGGCTGGCTTTTCTCTAAGTTTGCAGAACCGTAATGATAGGCGGCGACAACCTTGTTATTCTCTAAAAATACTAAGCTGCTGCCGACGATACCTGCCTGTTTCAATTCCTTTTCGTAAAGAGATTGAAAATTATTTAACGCATCGCTTGATCTGATGTTTTGTGCGCTCATTGTAATTACGGTTAGCGATAGCAATATCGCGATAAATGGAATTGCTCTCAGGCGATACATCCGGCCACCTCTTCTGCCTGTTTTATTTGAATCTTGAAAATGATAATTGCGACTAGTTCTTTTATCAAGCCAATTACCAAGCTCGACGGGGCATCGAGTTTCCGAAAGGCAGAAACAAGAGACCGGCCGGGAGTGTGCCCCTTGATAAACTGCGTTATCAAACTCCCGGCTGGTCGTGTTCGTATTGCGATTCCTGATATATTATTTACACGATGAGTGTTTACGACGAAATGAATGAAAGTCAGCAGTTTGCCTGCCGGGTGATCGCCGATCACGCGCGTTCGACGGCTTTTGCGATCGCCGACGGCATCCTGCCGGGCAACGAGGGCCGCAATTATGTGCTTCGCAAGATAATGCGCCGCGCGATTTATCATGGCCGCGAACATCTTGGTCTGAGCGATCTTTTCTTTTACAAAGTGTGCGATTTTGTCGTCGGCGAAATGAGATCGTCGTATCCGGAACTCGAAACGCAGCGTGATTTTATTGGCAAAATGGTGCGGGTCGAGGAAGAGAGATTTGGAAATACAGTGACGGTCGGCCTTGGGCGGTTAAACGAACTTGGCCTTTCATCGGGCACGCCAAAGGGCGACGAACTTTTTCTTTCACTCGGCAAACTCTATGACACATTTGGCACGCCGCGTGATCTAATGCGGGTTTATCTTGAGGAAAAAGGGATCGATTTTGACGAGGATGATTTTAACCGTCGCTTTGACATCGCATTACAGGAATTGCAAAAACAGGGCGGAGTGGGACAGACGACGCGAAAGTCGCAGCCTGCGCCGATATATTCAGAAATTTTAGAAAAGGTCGGAGCGAATGCATTTCACGGCTATGACAAAACGCAGGTCGTGGATGCAAAGGTCGCGGCCATATTGGACGGCGATAAAGAGCTGGCTGAACTAAATGAAGGCTCACAGGGCAGCGTCGTGCTCGATAACACTCCGTTTTATGCCGAGGCGGGCGGACAGGTGGGCGATACGGGTATACTCGTTGGCCGGACAGAGAACCACCCCGTCGGCGAAACGCCGACACCCCTCCTTCGTAAGGAGGGGAGCCAGTTGCGGGCGGCGGTCGATGACACATATTCGCCGGTTTCGGGGCTGATAATTCACAAGGTTACGGTTGAAAAAGGATCGATAAAAGTTGGCGATACCGTAACGGCCACTGTCGATGCCGAAAAACGCGATGCTACGCGGCGAAATCATACCGCGACGCATCTGGTTCATGCCGCGTTGCGCGAAGTATTGGGAACCCATGTAAAACAGGCCGGGTCTGTCGTCGGGCCAAATGTTCTGCGTTTTGATTTTACGCATTATCAGCCGATGACGGCGGCTGAGATCGCTGAGGTCGAGGATCTCGTCAATCGGCACATTCTGGAAAATCATCCGGTAAACACGAACATCATGTCCATCGAACAAGCCATCCACGACGGTGCGATGGCTTTGTTTGGTGAAAAATATGGTGCTGATGTCCGTGTTCTGAGCGTCGGTGACGGTGTGTTTTCAAAAGAGCTGTGCGGCGGGACGCATGTCCGGGCGACGGGCGATATCGGCAGTTTTAAGATCACCGGCGACGAGGCGATCGCCTCCGGTGTCCGGCGGATTCGAGCTATCACGGGATTTGACGCTTTTGAACGTTTTCGCGAGGACGAACGGCTTATCGACGCTTCGCTCGGAGCGCTAAATACGCAGCGAGACAATCTTCCAAATGCGATAGCAAGACTGCAGGAAGATCTCAAAAAGACACGAAAGGAAATGGAGGCCTTAAAGCTCAAGATCGCTACGGGTTCGTTTTCCGAATCTTCGTCGGGCGGCGACGAGGCACGCGATATAGCGGGTGTTAAGGTTTTGGCAAAGATCGTCGATGGCCTCGACGCGGGCGGTACGCGGCAGCTTTCGGACACTCTGCTCGCGCGGCTAAAATCGGGCGTGGTTATCCTGGGCCGCAGTGACGAAGGCAAGGTCGGGATCATTGTTCGCGTGTCGGACGATCTGACAGACAGAATCAGGGCGGGAAATGTGATCAAAGAGATCGCGCCGATCGTCGGCGGACGCGGCGGCGGCAAAGCCGACATGGCCGAAGGCGGCGGAACCGAGCCCGCAAAACTCAGCGAAGCGATCGACGCCAGCTACAAAGTAATTGAAACTTTTCTCACCAACTGACTCGTTTAAAATACTAATCAGCGTTCTTTGAACATCGTGCTGCTGCCATAAAAGTTGTCATAAACAATTGCTGCACGGTGTCTTCTTTGTACAGGGACGTTTGAAATTGAGCAATGTTTACGGGTAACAAGTTTGGAAAATACAAGATCAAGTCGAAGATCGGCGCCGGCGGAATGGGTGAAGTTTATGCCGCTCATGACTCGGAACTTGGCCGAAATGTTGCGATCAAATTACTCCCCGCCGAATTCTCAGACGACGTCGAACGAAGATCCAGATTCCGTCAGGAAGCCCGAACGATCTCTGCATTAAACCATCCGAACATCATCACGATCTACGAGATCGGCGAGAATGAACACGGCAGCTTTCTGGCCACAGAACTGGTTGAGGGCCGAACGCTTCGTGAGATTATCAAACGCGAATCGCTGCCTATGATCCAGGCCTTGCGGCTGGTCGAACAAGCTGCGAATGCCCTGGTCGAAGCCCATCACGCCAACATCATCCATCGCGATATAAAACCCGAAAATATAATGGTCCGGGGCGATTCCATAGTTAAGGTCCTGGATTTTGGCCTAGCAAAACCCGGAATTGAGCTAAATGGCGATTCGGATGAAGAGGACAACATCAAAACCATAGCCGGTGTGGTAATGGGCAGCGCGCGGTATATGTCGCCAGAACAGGCAAAGGGCCTGCCGGTCGATTCGCGAACCGATATTTGGAGTCTGGGCGTCGTGATGTATGAGCTGCTATCGGGGCGCGTTCCGTTTAGCGGCGTCACGGCCAGCGATACAATCGCGGCGGTCATCTACACCGAACCGGAACCGATCGTTAATTTTATCAAGGACGTCCCGTCCGAATTGCTGCGGATAATACGCAAGGCTCTCCAAAAAGATCGCGAGGAAAGGTATCAGGATGTTAAAGACTTCGCACTCGACCTAAAAGACCTGCTTTACGATTTGGAACATTCGAACAGCTCTGATCGGTTGTGGCATATTTCGACGCCGCCAAATACCAGCGAAAATCCGACGATGATCCACTCGACGATCAGTGCCAATCATCGGACGGGACGGACGACGATTATGACATCCGCACAGATTGGGGCATTACAGTCGCAGCCGCCGGTGCGACGGCGTTTTAGTTTTGGAGTCCCCGCGGCGTTTTTGATCGTATTTGTCACTGCGGTTGCATTTGGTGCGATGTATTGGCTGGATTCAGAGCCAGCGCTGGCGACGGCGGCGTTTGAGCGGCCCCAAATTTCACGTGTAAACACCGATGGCAAAGTTTCGCAGCCGGCTATTTCGCCGGATGGTAAATATCTTGCGTATGTCAGCGGTGACATTGGAAATCAAAGTCTGGTCGTTCGGCAGATCTCGACCGACAGCGTCGTAACGGTAGTTCCATCGTCGAATCTAAATTTTTCCGCCGTGACCTTTTCGCCGTCAGGCGACCGTGTTTACTACGGTTTGACCCGAAGCGATTTTGCCGTAAACACACTTTATCAGGTTCCGACGCTCGGCGGGGCGTCAAAAAAACTAATCGAGGATGTGGACAGCGCCGTTACGTTTTCGCCGGACGGCAAACGGCTGGCATTCCTGCGACATGTTATCGATACAGCCGAAGATGTGATACTGACCGCCGATGTCGCAACGCTCGAAACTGCTGAATTGATCCGATCCAAATCGATCGGTTACGACATTTTTGCGGTGCGGCCGGTGTGGTCGCCCGATGGCAAAACGATACTGGTGGGCGCGGGAAAACGTGAAAATGGCATGATCAATGCGATGGCGATCGGCGAGATAAATGTCGCCGACGGCAGCTTTAAAGTGCTCGACGAAGCGAGGTTTTTTACAGTCGGCAATTTTGCGTGGTTTGCCGACGGCTCAGGTTTTCTATTTTCGGCACGCGAAAGTCAAAACGGCCCCATTCAGATCTGGCGTTCAACATATCCGGTTACCGATTTTCATCAGGTGACCAACGACTTTAACGATTATGCCGAAATCGGGCTGTCGGCCGATGGCAATACGATCGTGACCTTAAAAGGCGAGACAAGTTCGTCACTGTGGCGTTACTCACCGGCGACAAAGCGTTCGGTCCAACTAACTACCGAGAGCAGGAACCTTTTCGGAGCGAATGGTTTGCTTCAAAAACCGGATGGAACTCTGCTTTTTACAAGCAAGGAATCGAAAGAGATCAAGTTGCTGGTTGCTGATCATGACGGCAAAAATCCGAAATCGTTGATTGAGGAATCGGGAAATATCTTATCACCCTCTTTTAGCCGGGACGGCAAATTTATTGTTTTTGCGCGTGAAAACGACAAAGTCACGCGGATCTGGCGAATGGATGCCGACGGGCGAAATATGGTGCAATTGTCAGAGGAATCAAAGGAAGGCGCCGATTTTAGCCCTCGTTTGACGCCCGACGGTAAGTCGATCATCTTTCAGCGTCACCAAAATTCGGATGACCGGATGTCGCTGATGAAAATGCCGGTTGACGGCGGCAAGGCGGAACCGTTTTACGAGAACGTCAAATGGGGCGTGTATCAGCCGAGGATTTCGCCGGACGGGAAATGGATCGCCTTTACAGCGTTCGATCTCGAGACATTTGATAAAAAAATTAAGATCGCTTCGTTAAACGACGGCAAATTTGGAAAGGTCGAACACGAACTCGCCTATAACCTCATCAATCAATTTATGTGGTCGCCGGACAGTCGCGAACTGACCATTTTGACCAGCCGAAATGGAACGCCGAACATCTGGGGCCAGCCGATCGACGGATCGCCCGCCACACCCATAACCGATTTTAGGTCGGGCCGCATATTAAATTTTGCGTGGTCGACCGATGGTAAAGACCTTTTGCTGGCTCGCGGAAACACCGTAAATGATCTGCTGCTCGTTCGAGACAGCGACCGAATGTCGGAGACGGGAAGTGTCGCCGTTAGGACGCGAAACTCCCGTTCGATTATCGACCGACTAACGCAGGTGTTTAGTTCTACACGCTAGCGAGTTATCAAGTTGTTGAGAAACCGGGCTCGCTGCATGCCGGTGCCTTTGGAATCTTGATCTCGGGATCGTCATCTTTTACCTGCTTTGGCTTTTTGTTCGCGGTGACCAAAGCCACCGACGCGATCACGATAAACGCTCCGATCAGCATTTGTGCGGTTAGAGCTTCGCTGGCGATTCCCCAACCCAACAGCACCGCGACCAACGGATTGATATAGGCGTAGGTTGCAACCATCGACGGCTGAGCATTTTTGAGCAGCCAGCTATAGGCCGTAAAACCGATCAGCGAACCAAAAACCAGCAAATAAAAGAGTGCGAACAGCGAATTTGCCGAGACGGCAGACGGGCTAAATGTCGACCATTCACCGCGGATCGTTCCGACCGCAAGCAGAGATGCGCTGCCAGCGAGCATCTGCATGCCGGCGGTTTGGATCGACGATTTTGGAACCGGCGAACGCAAGCCGTAGATCGAGCCCGCCGCCCACGACAGAGCACCGGCTAAAACCGCCAGAATGCCGATCCACTGTCCGGCGTCGCCAGCCGATGTCACAGAACCGGTTCCGCGACCGCTTATCAACAGCCAAACACCCGCAAAACCGATGGCTAACCCGAGAGCAACCTTCCAATTCGGTCGCCCGCGTTTTAGCCACAGCCAGGCCAGCAGCACGATCCAGAGCGGTTCGGTGGCAACCAGAAGCGCTGCCATGCTTGATGAAATATAGTGTTGAGCAAGCACAACGCCGCCATTGCCGCCGAGCAGAAGCAACGTGCCGACCACAAAGCTTGTCCGCCAATGAACTAGTTTTGGCTTTTCGTAATCTTTTGAAAATCGGGCCCAGACTAAAAGTATCGTGCCCGCTACGGCGAATCGAGATCCCGCCATCAAAAATGGCGGCAGCGTCTCGATCGCATATTTGATCGCTAAATATGTAGAACCCCAAAAAATATAAACCGCCGCAAGTGCCCCGATCAGAATAACCAAATTTCGTTTGTTGTTTACAGCCTGATTTTCCACTTTCCCAGTCCCCCTTAATCTCAATTCTTTTTGCCGCGAGCCTTTCCCTTTGCTGCATCGACGCAGCGGTTTAATGGGAGTGCAGTCGTTTCCTTGACTGTTTGTAAAACGACCGTCGTCCGCGTCGAGACCACCGACGGGATCAAACGCAGTTTTTCACGCAGCAGCACGGCGAGATCTTCCGGATCTTCGGCACGCACTTTTAACAGGTATGAGTCCTCACCGGCAACATCGTGGACCTCCAAAACCTCGGGTATTTCGGCCAGCAGCAGATCGGTTCCGTCGCCACATTCATTGGTCCGCACCGAGACAAATGCGGTCAGGCCGAACCCGACTTGCTTTGGATCAAGTGTCGCGGTGAAGCCGCGGATAATTCCGCTATCCTCGAGTTTTCGAACGCGTTCCAAAACCGCCGACGGAGCCAGGCTGACCTGCCGGGCTATCTCAGCATTGGAAACGCGGGCGTCATTCTGAAGCATATTTAATATTTGTGTGTCAATTGCGTCAATCGTTGCGGCAAATTTCATTATTAGAGAATAAACGTCGGCTATTTGTTTGTCAAGCACAATAATCGTCGGTTATTGCTCCCTCAATTCTGCGGAGATGGTTTTGAAGTTCTAAACCTGCGAAATATGGTTTATCCTTAATAAATAATGAAACCCGGCACCAAATCAGAACAGACGCCTGCCGAGGTCGTCTCTTACAATCCGGCCACCGGCGTGGAAGTCGGTCGTGTGCCAAACGAATCTGCCGAGAGCGTTTCGTCGGCCGTTGAACTGGCGCGGGCCGCATTTTCAGAATGGAAAAACACTTCCTTTGCCGAGCGAGCCCAATTTGTTATGCGGGCTCGCCAGGCGATCCTCGACGATACTGACGGCATTGCTCATTTGATCTCGCAGGAATCGGGCAAGCCATTCGGCGAAGCCATCTCAATGGAGATAGCGCCGGTCCTCGACCTGATGCAGTATTTCGCCCGAAACACGGAAAAGCTGCTGAAACCATCGCGGATCGGGATCGGTATCTATTCGCTGATGGGCCGCTCGTCACAGATCGTCTATCATCCGCTGGGTGTGGTCGGCATTATTCCAGCATGGAACTATCCGTTTTCGATCCCGCTTGGTGAAACGGTGATGGCTCTGATGGCGGGAAATACGGTTGTGATCAAACCTTCGGAATTGACGCCGCTGACGGGCGTAAAGATCGGCGAAATTTTTGAAAAGGCGGGATTACCGGACGGATGTCTACAGATCATGACGGGCGACGGGGCGACCGGTGCGGCTTTGGTCGAGGCGGCACCCGACAAGATAATGTTCACTGGTTCGGTTGCGACAGGTAAGAAGATCGCGGCAGTGGCGGCTAAGAATTTGACCTCGGTTGTACTTGAGCTTGGGGGCAAAGATCCGATGATCGTATTCGCGGACGCCAATCTGGACCTAGCGTCGAGCGCGGCCGTTTGGGGAGCGTTTTGCAATTCGGGCCAGTCGTGTTCGTCGGTCGAGCGGCTTTATGTTCAGGAAAATGTGGCTGATAAATTGACACAGCTGATCGTAGAGAAAACACGCGAATTAAAACAAGGCCCCGGCGACCGCGAGGATGTCTCAATCGGCGCAATGTCATCCGAACGGCAAATCAAAATCGTCGAAGACCACGTCCAAAATTTTCGTGAGAGCGGTGCAAAGATCGAAATCGGCGGCCATCGGAGCGCGGACACTCCTGTCCGCCCGAATGAAAAACACGAACCCGAAGCGGGACGTGCGGACAGGAGTGTCCGCGCTCCGATGTTTTATGAACCGACTGTCATTTCAAACGCCAATAACGAGATGCGGGCGATGCAGGAAGAGACGTTTGGTCCGACCCTGCCGATCGCAACATTTTCGACCGAGGCAGAGGCGATCCGGCTGGCAAACGACAGCGAGTTTGGCTTAACCGCCAGCGTCTGGACACGCGATCTGGCCCGCGGAAAACGCGTTGCCCGACAGATCGAGGCCGGCTCGGTCTGCGTAAACGAGGTTTTATACACGCACGGCATCGGTCAGACGCCATGGGGCGGATTCAAAAACAGCGGTCGCGGCCGCACGCACGGTCGCGAAGGTTTGATGGAACTTGTCCAGCCGCAGCATATTCACATCAATCACTTATCACTCTTACCCGACGCCTGGTGGATGCCGTACACGCCCGTCGCTGTTGAGACCTTTCGTGGGTTTGCGAAAAAGGTTGCGTCCGGATCGATATTTAAAACCGCCACGTTAATTCCGCAGCTATTTAAGCGAATGATGGAACTTCGCAGACGAAAATGAGCGGTGTCTCGCCGTCATTTTTTCAGTTGCGGCATTGCGGTAATACGAAGCAATTTCGCCGCTGATGTGCTCGATTAAGATTCTGCGGCCGT
>JBGTCS010000103.1:0-4788 GCA_041748715.1 Pyrinomonadaceae bacterium
GAAGGCGATCCCCGCTGGCAATTCGGAACGCCTCCGGCGGGAAACGCGAACTACGCGTGGCTTCAGCATATTTATTACCACCTCGCCCCCAACGGACGGGCGGGCGTGGTCCTTGCAAACGGTTCGATGTCGTCATCGCAGAACAACGAAGGAACGATCCGCAAGGAAATAATCGAACAGGGCGCCGTCGAATGTATGGTCGCCCTTCCCGCACAGCTTTTCTTCAACACCCAGATCCCGGCGTGCCTCTGGTTTCTCAATAAGAACAAAGGAAATCGAAAAGGCGAAATTCTCTTCATCGATGCCCGCAAACTGGGAAGGCTTGAGAACAGAGTTAACAGAGTTTTCGATGATGCAGACATCGCGAAGATCGCGGAAACATATCATTCCTGGGCCGGTGTCAGTAGCCCGCACGTAAGTAAGGGATCGTCGGAGTCTTCAAATCCGCAATTTGAAATCCGCGATCCGCAATACGAGGACATTCTCGGTTTCTGCAAATCGGCGGGCCTAGACGAAGTTCGCTCGCACGATTACATCCTTACGCCTGGACGTTATGTGGGCGCGGAATTGGCAGAAGATGACGATGAAGTGTTTGTTGAAAAGATGGCGAGGTTGTCCAAGCAGCTTGCGGGGCAGTTTGCCGAAAGCGCAAAGCTCGAAGCCGAGATAAAAGAGAATCTATTAAAAATAGGAGTGTGGAACAATTAGGCTATGAGCGACGAGCTATCTAAACAAACACAGACGATCTTTGAGCAGATCAGACAAACGGACGAAAACGGCAATGAATTCTGGGCCGCCCGCCCGTTGGCAAAGGCGCTCGAGTATGACGATTTCCGTAATTTCCTTTCAGTTATTTCAAAGGCAATTGAAGCGTGTAAAAATAGCGGCCAGCCGGTAGAGAACCATATCGTTGAGTTCAACGAGATGGTTCTCATAGGCTCCGGCGCTGAGAGAATGTTGGTGAGCTATAAACTCTCGCGTTACGCCTGTTATCTCATCGTTCAGAACGCCGATCCTAAAAAAGAGGTCGTAGCTCTCGGCCAGACCTATTTTGCCGTGCAGACCCGTTTGCGTGAAATATCGCAAATGGCGGAATACAACCGTCTGAGCAGCGAGGAGGAAAAACGTTTGTTTCTTCGCGGCGAGATGGCAAAGCACAACATCCAGCTTGCATCCGCCGCAAAAGACGCCGGCGTTATCGAACCCGTTGACTATGCCATCTTTCAAAATCACGGTTACAAAGGGCTTTACGGCGGGCTTGATGCCAAGGGCATTCATAACAGAAAAGGCCTGAAGAAAAGTCAGCAAATACTCGACCACATGGGCAGCACCGAGCTTGCCGCAAATCTTTTCCGCGCAACGCAGACCGAAGAAAAGCTCCGCCGCGAAGAAATAAAAGGAAAACAAAAGGCCAATCAGACCCATTTCGAAGTCGGGAAAAAAGTCCGCCAGACAATAAAGGAAATCGGCGGAACAATGCCCGAAAATCTGCCGGCAGCCGACAGTATCAAGCGGATCGAGGGCAAGGCAAAACCGAAAGTGTTGAAGCAGCCGGGCAAAGAGAATTGAAAGGTCGCGCCGGGGAATTCTTTGGATCGCGTGGCGATCAAATGAATTTAGCCGTGGGTTTCAACCCACGGAACGCGAGTGTAAAGGTTTTTGTCGCGTCAGCGACAATTGAATTTTCGGCGAAAGATGATTCAACCGTCGCTGACGCGACGCGGGATGTTTATTTGACCTGACCGTGGCTTGAAAGCCACGGCTAAAGTCAGTCCGTCGCTCTGCGACGAAGATGTTTTTGGTTCTATAAATTGCCACTAGCTTTAGCTAGTGGTCAGTTTGGAAAAAGATTGGGCTTTAGCCAAAAATAATCTGACGGGAGATTCCCCAGAGCTTTAGCTAAAGCTGAAAGGATGATTGATATTTTGTTCAATATTCGGCTAAAGCCTTGATTCTGTTTTGCCTTTCCTCCAGCTAAAGCTGGAGGCAATTTAAATGACGGTTCACTGATGGAAGATTGGAAGACTTACAAATTAAAAGATGTCTGCACGAAAATTGGAAGTGGTGCGACGCCTCGAGGCGGTAAAGATGCATATTTGGCCGAAGGTATTTCGTTGATACGCAGCCAGAATGTATTAGATTTTGAATTCTCAATCGACGGGCTAGCCTTCATTAGCGACGAGCAGTCCCGACAGCTATCAAATGTTTGTGTCGAAGAGAACGACATTCTTCTAAACATCACCGGCGATAGCGTTGCGCGGGTTTGCCAAGTTCCGGACGCGATACTTCCCGCAAGAGTCAATCAACATGTTGCGATAATTAGGACCAATGGTGAAACGCTTTTGCCAGAGCTGCTGAAATACTATCTTCTCAATCCATCTTTCAAATCTTTTATGCTTGGCCGAGCTTCCGCCGGAGCTACCCGCAATGCCTTAACGAAGGGGATGATTGAGGAATTTGAAATCACGGTTCCTGAAAGAATCGAAGAACAAAAAGCAATTGCCAAGATTCTTTCGTCGCTGGATGACAAGATCGAGCTTAACCGGCGGATGAATGCGACTTTGGAGGCGATGGCCCGGGCTTTGTTTAAGGCTTGGTTTGTGGACTTTGAACCCGTCCACGCCAACCAAGAAAACCGCCCCTCAACCTCCGCCTCCCCCGAAATCGCCAACCTCTTCCCCAACGAATTCGAAAATGGCATTCCGAAAGGCTGGGAGCAAAAACCTTTGAATCAGATATTTGAAGTTAACCCACTTCGAAGTATTGGTAAGGGAAAAATCGCAAAATATCTCGACATGGCAAGCGTCCCCACTTACGGACATAGAGTTACCGGCGTGATTGATCGAGGATTTTCTTCAGGAATGAAGTTTAAGAATGGTGACACGCTCTTGGCAAGAATAACGCCGTGCTTGGAAAACGGAAAGACAGCCTTTGTTGATTTCCTCAAGGACGGCGAAATTGGTTGGGGCTCGACGGAGTTTATTGTTTTACGCCCGAAGAACGGAATGCCGGAATACTTTGCATACTTACTTTGTCGAAACGAAGACTTTCGAAACTTCGCGATTCAAAGTATGACTGGAACAAGCGGACGGCAAAGAGTCCAAGTTGATTCACTTGGGAAATATAGTCTTTCGGTTCCGCCATCTGCCTCGTCAATTGGCGAGAAGTTCGGCAGCGTTCTAAATCCGGTCATCGCGAAAATTAGGCAGAACAGCGAAGAAATGTCTTGTCTTGCCGAAATCCGTGATTCTTTGCTACCGCGTCTTATTTCGGGAAGTATTAAGGTTGTGTTCTAACGAAGTTGTAACTTTATAGGGTCTACTGATTGAACAGTAATAAATGAAACGAAAAGATGTTTCGGAAAAAGAAAAACACGTCCTGTTTATGAACTCGGCGGGTCGTTGTTCGTTCAAGGACTGTCGCAAGAAATTGGTCGAGGAAGCAACTACAAAAGACGATGCAGCGAAAGTGTGTGAAATTGCGCATATTGTCGCTGATAGTCGTCAGGGGCCAAGAGGGGGCGAGGCCTTAAGCGATTCCGACCGAGCCAAGCATCCGAATCTCATTCTTCTTTGTCTCGAACATCACAAGATCATTGACTCGCAAGTGCGCACTTTTAGCGTCGCAGTATTGCGGCAGATGAAGAAAGATCATGAGAATTGGGTAGCGAATTCACTTTCAGCCAAAATCGAAGTAGTAAAACCTACACTGGTTTCGGAGCGCATTCAGAGCACTATTCTTCCAGTTTTGGCGATGCCTCAAGCAGTCTTCTCTGCTCCTTGTAGTTTTGGCGAAGATCAATTTGATGAAGTGAAGAGGAGAGTTCACGTTCCGAAGAGAGAAAAAGAAACTGATCCATACATCCTCGCACCATTCGCACTCAAAGAAGGCAGGCTTTTTGCGTTTCAAACCCTGTCAGACCCGAATCCGTTTTCAGATGTCATTGATTCGACAAAGGTTAAGCAATTGCGGTCGTGGGAAATGTGGGATGACCCGGACTGGAAACGAGTTTATGTCAACCTTCTGAATCGATCTCTATACAAATTTACCGGTTCTCTACACATTAGATATGATCCGGAGCATAAGAGATTCTATTTTCCCGTTCTTGAAACGGGTCAAGAGCGAACTGTTTCATATCGACCACCTAATAAGGCCGAACAAGAAAGGAAAGTTGCTTGGGAACCGAAGTTTAAACACGACGGCAGCGGAAAGGGATTTTGGTATCATCTGGCCGCTGGCCTACGGTTTCATCAAGTTGATGATCGGCAGTGGTGTCTTTCAATCAGACCTGAACGTCATTTGACCAAGGATGGAGAGGAGCCATTACCGTCGGATAAAATTGGCCGGAAAGTAACAAAACTAAAGGCCAAGATGTATAACGACAAGTATTTTGGTGAGATCGTCTTCTGGCGCGATTTCTTATCTCAGGGAACTCCACGGTTCATACTCAATTATGGTAGCCAGCAGACAGTAATCGACGTAACGTTAGTACCGTTCGACGTTGAGTGGATCGGAATTCCCGGCGATGAGAAGCCTTTCAAGAATGAGGTTTATGAAGACGATCTGTTTACGTTAGTCGAACGGAGCGAGTCACTGAGCGGTGATGAATTGGAATGGGAAGAGTGGGAAGATGAAACAGTACAAGACACAGAAGCCGCCTTCTAAAATTGCGCCAATTAAATTGCAGGCGCCAAAAACATCCGTGATATGGCTTGAAGAACCAAAGCTATTATTCGCTGATGGCCAAATGAATTCCGATCCAAAAGTTGGCATTCCTCTATATGGCCC
>JBGTCS010000104.1:0-1640 GCA_041748715.1 Pyrinomonadaceae bacterium
GGATGAAAAGACTTTGCCGGTTGAATTTAGAATGCTTCAGTTCAAGCCCCGGGAATGGCGAGCCTCGGATACGATCGTTGTTGGAAAGATCCTAGCCGACGCGCTGAGCACGACTTGGCGAAATGACCTGCTGCGGGCATCGCTTCAAAAATTGCCGAAAGAGAAACTCGCCGACATTACCAATCCCATCACGCCCTATGATGTTGTTCTATTTGGAACGGATTCAAAATCGGCGGGAAATCTGTCGGATCGCGTCAGGAAAAGCGAACTTTCACCTTCGCTGCTGGCTAAGGCAGATGAAATAGACAGGTTGCGGCAAAATTCTCTCGAAATGGTCGGGCTTTTCGCTGAAGATCTGGCGGCTAGCAATAATTGGGTCATATCGGGCGCTCGAACGGCCGACGGTAAACCAATCCTTGCCAATGATCCACATCTTTCTCCGGCGGCGCCGGGGATCTGGTATTTGACCCATCTTTCGACTCCGACGATGCGGGTGTCGGGCGTTTCAATCCCCGGCGTGCCCGGTATTATTCTGGGACACAATCAAGATATCGCCTGGGGAGCGACGAATGTCGGCCCGGACGTGCAGGATCTGTATTTAGAGACATTTAACGACAAAGGTGAGTACAAAACCCCAAACGGATGGCATGCGGCGGTCATCCGTAAGGAAAAGATCAAATTTCGTCCAAATCCGCTTTCTCCGGTGACCGAGGACCTCGATTTTGAGGTCAAGGAAACACACAACGGACCCATCATTCTTGATGACGGCGGCAAGCAATATGCTTTGAAGTGGACGGCGTTTGACCCGCGGAATCAAGAATTCGACACGTTTTACCAATGGAACCGGGCAAAGGATTGGAAGGATTTCAAGGAAGCTCTGAAAAATTACGGTGGCTCCGCTCAGAACTTTGTTTACGCAGATGTAAAAGGGAATATCGGCTGGTACGCGGCCAGCAAGATACCGGTCCGCCGTGTCGGTGACGGTGCCTTGCCGTATGACGGCTCTACAAATGACGGCGATTGGATAGGCGTGATTCCATTTGACGAACTGCCCAACCTGTACAACCCGCCCTCCGGATTTATTATCACGGCCAATCAGCGGATCGTGGGCACATCGTATAAATACCCTCAAATGTCTCGCGACGCTGCCGCGCCGTGGCGTGCCCGACGGTTATTCGACCTTCTCAGTATGAATAAAAAGGTAACGATGGATGACGTTCGTGATGCTCAACACGACTCGTATAATATTCCGGTCGCCAATCTATCCAAAAAGATCGTCGAATTAAATGCCGCGTCTCCGGAAACGCTATCGATCCTAAAAGCATGGGATGGCCGAATGACGGCCCAGTCGCAGGGAGCCATGCTCGCAAATGAGCTCAGGGTTTGCTCGGCCAATAAGATCGCCGAAGATAACACTTCGGTTCCCGCGCAAATTATTAGAGAACGCGTTCTCGATATGGCTATAAGCGAAAATGCAATCCGTTGGCTGCCGGCTGGAACGGCTAGCTATGCCGATCTTTTCAAATCCTGCGACTCGCTCATCAGGTCCCAGCTCTCCGATTCAAAAAGGTTGGGGCCGGATACTTCAAAATGGTTTTGGGGCCGGACATGGCAATCTCGGTTTTCGCATCCACTCGCAT
>JBGTCS010000105.1:0-5171 GCA_041748715.1 Pyrinomonadaceae bacterium
GGCGGCGGTGGCGGAATGGGCGGCGGCGGCCGAGCGGGCGGTGGCGATAACACATCGACCTACACCCTCGACGGAAAAGAATCAAAGATTATGGTCGAAACCCAGGCCGGGCAGATGCCGGTTGTTTTAAAGGCGAAGGCGAAGGACGGCAAACTCAAGCTTTCACAATCGCGTACCATGAGCACTCAGATGGGAGAGATAACCATTAACACCGACGAAACCTGGGAACTCGGTGCCGACGGCAAGTCGCTGACCGTCAAACGTGAGCAGACAACACCGCAGGGCACAAATTCGACGACACTTGTTTATACCAAAAATTAATTAAATTTAAGTAAAGGTTACACAAAAAGTGGGCTTCGGTCCGCTTTTTTATTTGATCAGTCTTCGAATTGGAGTTCTTTAATAATTTCCTCCATATACTGCTTGCCGAGCTCAAGGTCGTCGGGCTTTAGCGAGACGGCTCCGACGACCGCATGTCCGCCGCCGCCGTAGCGTTCGCAGATCTCGGCGATGTTATGGGTTCGCGGACGCGGCGCCCAGGGGTTTGATCCGACTGAGATCTTGGTGCGAAAGCTGCTCTGACTAAGCGACACCACATACGTCGTCTCGGGATAGAAATAATAGGGAATAAATTTGTTATAGCCGTCGATGCCGGTGTCGGTCAGGTCAAACGTGATGACACCGCGTTCATAGACTGCACGCTGCTTTATCAAACTTACAGTATTCCAGTGACGTTCGAGGATCGGTTCGAGCTTAGCCTGAATTTCATTGCTCTCGACAATCTCGTCCAGCGTTCGGGCCGTCAGTGACCGGATTATTTTTTCGACAAAAGCCGGATCTTTTTCTCCTTCAATGACCTGCATAAGTTTTAGCGCGGATGAACGCAGTTCCACGCATTGGGCAGGTGAGTCGTATAACGCTCCGTCAATTATGTGGGCCCATTCGATCAGTTCCGTGAGCGAGTCGTCTTCAAATCCAAAATTGTCTTTCGCAACGCGGGCGATGAATTCAGCACAGGATTTGCTGGCCGTGTCGAGGAATTTTTTTCCCGACGTATCGGCATTAAAATGTTCCTCATCCGATGGCGTCAAAAACGCCGATTGATGATGATCGAACCACCACGTAAGGCGTTCGTCAGGGCAGTATTTAAAATCGACGATCGCATTTTCGTCTCCGTCAAACTGTTCGCGGTCAAAGGCATTTCCCGCTCGATGCATCGTCGGCGTATAGGCCACCTCGGCCTCCGCATTGATCTTGGCCTTGTAGAATTTGGTAAAGATGGCTGCCGACGAAACTCCGTCGAAACAGTTGCCGTGATAAAGTATCCTAAGTTTCATATAATCATTTTTCGCCCTGGGGCAAAACATTTTAGGCTAGAGGACGTTAGGGTTTTCGTCAAGCAAACATTTATGAATATTAGAATTGCGAGTCCCGAAGATGCTGCTTCGCTGGTTGATTTTAACCAGGCAATGGCACTCGAAACCGAGGGCAAACATCTCGACAATGACACCTTGAGACAGGGCGTCCAAGCGGTTTTTCATGACGAACAAAAGGGATTTTATGTGGTCGCCGAAACCGATGGAGCGATCATCGGCGCTCTGATGGTCACGTTTGAATGGAGCGATTGGCGCAACGCGTGGTTCTGGTGGATCCAAAGCGTCTATATCCGCCCCGAAGCTCGCGGGCAGCGTATTTATTCCCAGCTCTATGACTTTGTAAAAGCAAAGGCGGCGACAACTGGAAATGTCTGTGGCTTTAGATTGTATGTCGAGAACGAAAATTCGCTGGCGCAGAGAGTCTATGAAAGAGTTGGAATGGAAGCGTCACATTATTTGATGTATGAGGAACAGCTGTCAGAACCGCCTGCGTGAGCGGGCGGTCAGTACGATAGAAATGCAGTGTCAGAACCGCCTGCGTGAGCGGGCGGTCAGCTCGATAGATCGCAAACAATGACAAAAATTTCGAAAGCCGAATTTGCGCGAATCTGCAGCGGAATTTACGATGACCGCGAGAGCATTATCAAACACAACCCGATCGGCCCGCCGGACGAGATCCTTTTATGGATGCTTTTGAGCTGTCTGATAAGCTATTTAAATCTGTCCGAACTCGAAACGCCTTGCTTTACCGGAAAGCCGGATGCCAAGACCTATCGGGACGCGATCATATTCGTTCTGCGCGAGCGCAAAATCGGAGACTTTGACGCCGATAAGTATCTGGATAATTTAGCAAATGATAATTGAGACATTCACACAGACAGCATTTCAGCAACATACCCGAGTGGTCGCCTGCGCGGATACGCGGATCGCCATTTGTATTGACCCGGGTGAGAAATCGACCGCCGTGGTTGAATTTATTAAATCGAATTCCCTGGCTTTGCAGGCTATCACGCTGACCCACGGCCACTTGGATCATGTAGGCGGAACCTACGATCTGGCAAAAGCCTTTCCCGACGCGGCGATAATCTTACATAAAGACGACGAGGATCTCTACTTCGGCCTGCCACAGCAGCCTCTTTTCATGGGCATCCAGCCGCATCAGATGAAAGCGATGGGTTTTGATTACGAACCGCCGCCGCCGCTTACCAGAAATTGGGTGGACGGCGAGATCTACAAGGTCGGCAAGTTAAAGTTTTTGGTCCGGCATTGCCCGGGGCATACGCGAGGCCACGTGGTACTGGCCGAGCGATCGCATCGGAAAGTATTTGTCGGCGACTGTCTATTCGAAGGATCGATTGGCCGAACCGACCTGCCCGGTGGCAGTCACGAGCAGTTAATCGAATCGATAACGAATAACATATTGGCACTTGGCGACGATTTTACGGTCTACTCGGGTCACGGTCGTGAGACCACGATCGGGCGGGAAAAGCTATCAAATCCCTTTTTAACGGGAATTTACCAGCCATCAAGGGGGCGATTTGTTTGAATTAATTTCGAAAAACGCATCCATGCGTTAATCAATTTTTTGGAGGAAAAAATGCTCAAGTTTATTACGACAATACTGGTATCCGTGGCCGTGCCTTTTTCGGCTTTTGCCCACGGTGACAACAGCCATTTTGAAAACAAACAGGATGTGACTGTAAAGGTTACAAAGGTCAGCGGCAACGTCTATATGCTACAGGGGCGAGGCGGGAATATTGGCGCGATAGTTGGATCCGACGGCATCCTGATCGTTGACGACGATTACAAAGAAGTAAGCGAAAAGCTTCGCGACGCACTAAAAGAACTCGGTTCTGCCACTCCTCGATTTATTTTTAATACCCACTGGCACGGAGATCATACTCAGGGAAATGAGTTTTTTGGAAAGGAATCGATAATAGTAGCTCATTCAAACGTCAGAAAGAGAATGATGGATCCGCCTGTGATCTTTGGACGACCGACCGCACCTTACGCCTCGATCGCCCTACCGATCGTCACCTATACTGACAGCCTGTCCATCCATTTTGATGGGGACGAGGTGCGGGCCGTTCATTATCCGAATGGACACACCGACGGCGACTCGGTAATTTTCTTTACAAAAGCAAATGTTGTCCACTTAGGCGATGATTTTTTTGTCGGACGATTTCCATTTGTCGATCTCGATAGCGGTGGGAGCGTTCAGGGTTTGATAAATAATCTCACAGCGCTGTTGAATCATATTCCGGCCGATGCAAAGCTCATTCCGGGCCACGGACCACTGGCGACGATTTCGGACCTCAAAACCTATCGTGAAGCGTTGATCGATACATCAAACCTGATCCAGGCGGCGATGAAAAAGAAAAAGACGCTTGATCAAATCAAAAAGGACGGCTTGCCCGAAAAATTTACCAGCTTTGGAACCGGTTTCATAAAAACCGACCAATGGATCGAAACGGTCTATAAGAGTTATTCAAAAAAATAATTCGCGGATTCGCAATCAGAAAAGAGGCTGTCTGAAAACCAAAATCCAGGGGCATTATCAACCGTTAATCGTCTTTAAATTGCCTCCAGCTTTAGCTGGAGGTGCTGGATTATATAACAATTAGACTTTAGTCGAAATTCTAAAACGTGAGTTTCATAATGGCTTTAGCCGCAAATGTTTAGACAGATTTGGTTTAGGCGTGAAGGAGTATTTTTTGGATGGAATTTGGCTAAAGCCGCTCTTTTACCAAGTTCCATACCTCCAGCTAAAGCTGGAGGCAAATGATATGAGGCCGCCCTTTTCAGACAGCCTCTATTTCTTTGCATATTCAATGTTTACGCTATCGTAACCTCATTGTTGAGATAGACATCCTGGATCGCGTTTAGCAGTTCGATACCTTCGCTCATCGGTCTCTGAAAGGCCTTTCGTCCCGATATCAATCCCGTTCCGCCGCCGCGTTTGTTGACAACTGCTGTGCGAACGGCATCCGCAAGGTCTCCAGCACCTTTGGAATCTCCACCCGAGTTGATCAGCCCGCAGCGACCCATATAACAATTCGCGACCTGATACCGCACAAGATCGATCGGATTGTCAGTGGTCAGTTCCGAATAGATCTTGGGATTTGTCTTGCCGTAACTGCTTTCCATATTAAGCGAATTGTATCCGCCGTTGCGTTCCGGCAGCTTTTGCTTGATGATGTCCGCTTGGATCGTAACCCCCAGGTGGTTTGCCTGACCCGTCAGATCGGCCGCCGCGTGCATGTCGCCCTCGGCGGTCTTAAATCTTGAATTTCTGAGATAGCACCAAAGGATCGTTGCCATACCAAGTTCATGTGCGTACGCAAATGCCTCGGCAACCTCCGTGATCTGCCGCGTGGATTGGTCGGACCCAAAATAGATAGTCGCTCCGATGGCGACGGCACCCATATTGCTCGCCTGTTCGATGGTTCCAAACATGACCTGGTCAAATGCATTTGGATAGGTCAGTAGCTCGTTATGGTTAATCTTTACGATGAAAGGGATCTTGTGAGCGTACTTTCGTGCGACCGTTCCTAAAACCCCGAATGTCGAAGCCACGGCGTTACAGCCGCCCTCGATCGCAAGTTTTACAATATTTTCTGGATCAAAATACATCGGATTCGGTGCAAAGCTGGCCCCGGCCGAATGCTCGATTCCCTGATCGACCGGCAGAATCGATAAATATCCGGTACCGCGCAACCGTCCATTGTCCTTGAGAGTTTGCAAACTCCTCAAAACATTCGGATTTCGATCCGAATTTATCCACACGCGATCGAC
>JBGTCS010000106.1:0-2581 GCA_041748715.1 Pyrinomonadaceae bacterium
TGCCGAGTCGCTGCATCATTCCGAATATTGGCAGTTCGGGCCAGGTGCCGCGGTTTATTTCTACTGATACGCCGTCGGGGAGAATGCGGGGGATGTTTTCCAGGAAGCCGCCGCCGGTTATGTGGACGAGGCCTTTGATCAGCGGAGCGCGGACGCTCTCGTCCGCACGAGAAACTTTATCGAGCAGCGGGCCGATCTGGGGAAGGAAAGACTTGTGCGTTTCGAGCAACGCGTCCCCGACGGTTGTGCCGAGTTCTTCGACAAAATCATCCGGTTTGTGACCGCCGATTTCAAAAAATAGTTTTCGCGCCAAGGAATAGCCGTTTGTCTGCAAACCGGTTGAAGGAATACCGAGAACGACATCGCCCGGCTTGATCGATTTGCCATCGATGACCTTTGGCTTATCGACGATGCCGACAATGAATCCTGCCAGATCGTATTCTCCGGGCGGGTAAAAGTCCGGCATTTCGGCTGTCTCGCCGCCTAGGAGGACGCAGCCGTTCTCACGGCACGCACGGGCCATGCCTTCGACAACTGAGGCTGTGATATCGGGTTCAAGTTTGCCGGTCGCAAAATAATCGAGGAAGAACAAAGGCCGCGCGCCTTGCACCAAAATGTCGTTGACACAGTGGTTTACCAGATCCGCACCGACTGTGTTGTGAACACCGGTTTCGAACGCGAGTTTGAGTTTCGTTCCAACACCGTCGGCTGAGGCGACTAGGATCGGTTCGGCCATATCTGGAAATGCACCCGCAAACATCCCGCCAAAGCTGCCGATCTCAGTCAGCGTTCGCTCGTTAAAAGTGCTGCGTGCGTATTCGCGGATCTTGGCCACCGCAAGATTTGCATTGTCGATCGAAACGCCGGCGTCGGCATATGAAATTGATTGAGCCATTTTATTTTATGATTCCCGGCGGATGTTAAATTCCTGCTTCAAGATTGATTCAAATTCGGCCTCTGACTCGATAGGACGATCGCTTTTATTGCCATCCGTTGTAACGATAAAGCTTTTATCGGTAAGGGTTTTGCGTCCTTGTGCGGTCATCAGGGAGCAAACTTTCCCTTTCGTAAAATGTGAATCCGGCGAGGTCTGTTGAAATTTATTCATCTCGGAGAATTCTGACAGGTTACGACCAATTGGCCGGAAGATATATTCGCTTTGCCAACTATCACCGCTCCGTTTTGCAACTTCCAGGTATCCGTCACCAAAATCCCGGATGAGAAATATTCCGGCGGCATCGTACTGCTCTTCGTCGACGATGATCTGCAGCGGTTCGGCGGTAAAATCTCCAAATCCAACATCGGCTAAATATTCCGAGGCACCGAGGGTCACAATTATCGCCGCATGGTCAAATTCCGGGCCATGGCCGCTACCGTTAAAAACACGTCCTGAGACAAGGCGGGTTTCAAATCCAACAAATTTCAAGAGCTCATTAAAGAGGCCGTTCAATTCATAGCAGTAGCCGCCGCGCTTTTCTTCGACGATCTTTTTGTAAAATCTGTCTGTCTCCAGGAGGATCGGGCGATTCCAATGAATATCCAGATTCTCGAAGGGTACATTCAAAAGGTGTGAGCGCTGCAGCGTCTTCAAACTCGATGCGTCGCAACTTACGCCCAACCCACTCACTCCGATCCGCGCCAGGTAATTAACAAGATCCATTTTCCAACCTGCAAAAATGAAATTATAAACTCTCGGTACGCTCATAGCGAATCTTTGCTGTTCGCTGTATGACCTGTTTGGTTAGAACAGAATAAGGATCCGTGCTTACAAAGTGGGCGCAATTAAATCAAGAAACTTCTCGATACGTTTATTGACTTGCCCGCCCGTGCGCCGTTAGCATTTTTGATGGGTAACATACTATGAGTTTTACATTGACCGACCTCAGCAGCGAAAACTTCGAATTTTCGGCAAATGTTTGGAATTGGAAAGCGGCTCTCGAGGTAATAAAGAGCCTCGACATCCTCGGCGAAGGCGCGATCCGTCAAATGGCCTACACGGCGACCGGCGTCAAGATCTCCGTCGGTGACGCTCACGAGATCGGCACTCGAATTCAAAAAGAAATTTTGCCAAAGCTCGAACCTAATAAGAGAATTTTTGCCGATCTGAGCATAACCGACGCACCCGACGATATGACGCTTCACCGCGACGGCGATGAGCAGTGGAAAAATTACAGCGTTACGCACGATTGGCTCAAGGAATTTGCTGAATTTTGTCTCAGATCGAAAGGATTTCAGATCTTTTAGAAAGGTCCGGACGACACGACTAGCCATCTCAAGTTACTCACCATGGAAACTTTACAAGAGATTATCCGCTCGATCGGGCCTTTTTTTAAGATCATTTGGGTTCAGATCGCCCTCTTGATTGTATTCGCGACCGCCCACGGATATGCCGGTGCGTGGCTGGCGGTCCGGATGCTGTTCAGGCCGCGAAATCCATTCAAAATATTTGGCATTACCGTATTTCCGCAGGGAATGATCCCGCGTCACCGTGACCGGTTGGCGACGGCGATCGGGAAAGCGGTCGGTGATGAACTGGTTTCGCAAGATACAATTATCGAACAACTCACCGGTAACGATTTTC
>JBGTCS010000107.1:0-2097 GCA_041748715.1 Pyrinomonadaceae bacterium
CGGCGATCAGGAAAAAATACTCGATCTCATTTGATGGTGTTACTGACCGATCCGCAAAGAATTTAATTCTTTTCGCCGCGTGATAGGATATTTATTCGTTCTCGACCAAAACGGCGAGCCGGTTTTTGACGCCGAGGGCTGACGATATTTTATGCTCAAACGCTACATCCATAATCGTGAACGGCATTTTGCCCTGCTCGATGACAATCGAAAGGTGCAGCCATTTGATTGGGGAACGGAGTTTATCAACGGCAGCCCTAACGGAGGCGATCCGCGAAAGCTGTTCCGCGAATATTCAAAACAGTCGGTCGAAAATAGCGATGAGTTTTTCTTTTTGCCCAACGTCTCGGATTTTAGGGTCGACAGCGAGCGAGTGACATGGACAAGCGGGATCGAGACGCCGTCGGTTGAAAATAATACGGCTTATGCGACCTATTTTCCGAATGGAAAAAATAAAAAATCGGCCGTCGTGATCCTTCCGCATTGGAACGCCAAGGCCGGGACGTATTTTGATCTTTGCAAAGTTTTTAACAAGATCGGCGTATCGGCTCTGCGAATGACGATGCCGTATCATGAGGAGCGAAAACCGCCGGAGACAGAGCGGGCCGACTACCTGGTACCGGCAAATGTTGGGCGAACGCTGCAAAGTTTGCGACAGTCCGTCATCGATGCCCGGGCGGCTGTGACATGGCTAAAACAGCAAGGCTATGAAAAGGTCGGCATTACGGGAACGAGCATCGGTTCGTGTGTCGGTTTTTTTGCGTTTGTCCACGATCTGCGGATCGACGCGGCGGTTTTTAATCATGTTTCCGGTTATCCGGCAGACGTCGTCTGGCATGGTATTACGACCTATCACGTCAAGCAAGGTTTCGGCGACAATCTTAACCTCGACGAGCTTCGCGAATACTGGCTGCCGATTTCCCCGATGTCCTACATGGAAAAGCTGGCAAAGCTCCCGCCTCGTCCTCAGCGATATATTTACGGGCTTTACGATCTGAGCTTTCCGGTTGATCTTTCACGCGATACGATCAACGAGCTTCGCCGCCATAAAATCAAGCACAGCGAAGTCAAAATTCCCTGTGGCCATTACACGCTCGGCGAAAAACCGTGGGTTTATTACGACGGATATAAGATCGTGTCGTTTTTTCGCAAGCATCTGCGATAACTAAACAAGCCTTTTCGAAATAGGTAGTAAGTGAAAGGTTGAAGGTTCTAACTTCTCACCTCGGACTTATGACCAATGACGAAAGACAGTAATGCCCCATATTCCGCCTTTCCCGGATCAGTGTTAAAATCTTGACAACTTTTTTAATGAGCCTGATCGCCGAGAAGCACAAAAATACAGTTCGCGAAGCGATAGAACATCTGATCTCTCGTGCGGAAAACACGCGGTCTCTGACCGGCTCGGATATCGCAGGCCGCGTTGAGAAGACGATCGTAAAATATTTACTCGACCCCGATCCGGATGCGGCAAATCAAGACATCCGAAGTTTTGTCGAAGAAATACGTGCGGACGACCTTTGTCTGATCATCGCCTGCGAACGAGGCGACGAACAGGCATGGGATGACCTTGTCAAGAATTTTGATTTTACCGTAAAATCCGCCGCGCGGAAGATCTCATCAAACAACGACGATGCCGACGACCTGGCAAGTTCCATCTGGGCCGAGCTTTACGGCCTTAGAACAGACGCCGAGGGCAACAAAAAGAGTAAACTTGCATACTATTCCGGCCGCGGCAGTCTGGCGGGCTGGCTGCGAGCAGTCGTGTCGCAGCTTGCGATCGATCAATATCGAAAGCAGTCAAAACTCGTTCAGATCGAAGAAGACCGGCAGTTTGAGAATGTCGCACACGACGCTGCCGAAAACACGAACAACGTCTTTGGCACAAACCCTGAGAACCCTGAAGAGCTGTTTACCGAAAGCCGGACATCTGCTGATGTTTCGGCAGCCTTGAAGACCGCGATCGCCGAACTTGATCCCGAGGACCGCCTTATCCTTAAGCTTTACTATTTTGATGACCTACGCTTAAAAGACCTGGCGGCGACCTTTGGTTATCACGAGGCGACTGCGAGCCGAAAGCTGACTCGGCTGCAAACC
>JBGTCS010000108.1:0-3396 GCA_041748715.1 Pyrinomonadaceae bacterium
CCGGTCCGCCGTGTCCGGGTCCGCAGACGTAAATTATATTCAAATCGTGCATTTTGATCAGACGGTTAAGATGCACATAAATAAAATTCAGTCCCGGAGTTGTTCCCCAATGACCGAGCAGACGCGGCTTGATATGTTCGAGCGAGAGCGGCTCACGCAACAACGGATTGTCGAGAAGATATATCTGCCCGACCGATAAATAATTTGCCGCCCGCCAATACGCATCGATTTTGGCAACTTCGTCTTTTGTAATATTTTCTCCGGTTCTTTCTTGATTCATATAAAATCCAATGCTTTTTTAAAAAATGTTATTTTCTGTCATGTATATTTCATTCTTCCCAGATAGCCACCACATCTCACTAAATCTGTTTTTTTAGGAGTTGAGCATTGATCGCCACAATAATCGTACTCAAGCTAATAAAAACCGCACCGATAGCAGGGCTTAAAACAAAGCCATAGTTATACAAAACACCTGCTGCGAGCGGAATGCTGTCTTGGGCGGAAATACTTACTACGCCAAGCATTGCGGTCATTACTATAATTACTGTTATCAATGTTAGTTTTTTCATTATTTTATCTTTTCCAATATCATCCAATCGGTCATTTCAATGTTTTGTGGTTTGCCAATCAGACTATTGACTTGAACCACCCGTCTCTTTGGTCAAAAAGTTGTAAGCTGTCCCTAGGATCCATGCAAAAACGCCTACGAATAGACTCCATACGATCAACCCCCAGAAAAAGCCCATCGGCGACAAAATCCATCCAAACCTTGTCATATCCATATGCATCATTTGCCCAGTTGTATTCATCATCGGGCCGGGCATCGTCCAAACCAACAGCGAGCAAACCACCCACGTGATCGCCGTAGTGATCGCCCCTGCAAATCCAAAATTTAACGAATTTATCTTCACTGTATATACCTCCTTAGTTGTGTAAGCTTCGTTCAATGATTTAGAATTTCCTTGAAAATATTTTTATCCTTCAGGCTTTCCATTCCCATACTTCCTCGAAGTTACCCTTTATCTATTCGCAACTCGCATACCATTCACATCAGCCCGTAGTTATGGGGTCCTGACGACTTTTCGGATATTTATTATTTCGAAAGCGCTGACAAATCAGGGTATGATGCGAAATAACCCACGGTTTTTGGCAATGTGGCAGTCGCCTAAATGTCAATCAGGTCGGCCTTGGTGACCCCTGGGTATTTTCCGATACTGCGCCAAATCAAGGTGCCGATATTGCCCGGCCGATTTGTTTTATTCACGGCATTTCTGCTTTTCATTCTCTGAATCTGTGCCGTCCTGCGGTAAAATTTGAATATGAGCAATTTCACATTAGCAATTCATGGCGGTGCGGGCACGATATTGAGATCCAGAATGACACCGGAACTCGAGTCTGAATACCGCTCGGCGCTCGATGCATCTTTGAAAGCCGGATGGGCGATTTTAAACGCGGGCGGATCGGCTCTCGATGCCGTCGAGACATCCGTCTCATCGCTCGAGGATTTTCCGCTTTTTAATGCCGGGCGCGGCTCTGTTTTTACACATGAGGGCGAACAGGAAATGGACGCCTCGATCATGGACGGCAAAACGCTGAAGGCCGGTGCCGTAGCCTTTGTCAAAAATGTTAAAAATCCGGTAAAGCTTGCCCGTCTCGTGATGGAAAAGACCGGACATGTTCTCCTGGCCGGTGACGGTGCCGATCAATTTGCCGAGCAGATGGGTATCGAAACCGCTCCAGACGAGTATTTTTTTACCGAACACCGATGGCTCCAACTTCAGGAAGCGATAGTTTCTGGCCGCGTCGAATTGGACCATACAGAGAACGAAGATGAAGAAGGGATGGACGAGGCGAGTGATACAACAAGCTCCGCGATGAATAATCTGCGGCCAGAAAACTCAAAATCGCTGGGAACGGTCGGTGCCGTCGCTTGTGACAAAAACGGAAACCTGGCGGCCGCAACATCGACGGGCGGGATGACCAACAAAAAGTTTGGCCGTGTCGGCGACACTCCGATAATCGGAGCCGGAAACTATGCGGACGAACTGTGTGCAGTTTCATGCACGGGCCACGGCGAATATTTTATGCGAGGCGTGATCGCATACGATGTGGCGGCACGGATGAAATATAAAAACCTAAGCCTCGAAGATTCAGCTTCCGAAGCGATCGCCCGTCTTACGGAAATTAAGGGCGAAGGCGGTCTCATCGCGGTCGATTCGCAGGGAAATGTGACCCTTCAGTTTAATTCCGAAGGAATGTATCGTGGCTCGATCGATAACGACGGAAAAAGCCATATCGAAATATACAGATAATTTAACTTTCGGCGAGCTTCTGGTTCAGCATATCGCGATATTCCTGGACAAACCCGATGTCCATCGGTACGAGATCCGCCAATGTTACAACTAACTCGCCCTTGCGGCCGTATTTGATAGCGTGGTGAATGGCCGTTCTGCCATCGGGGATAATCCTCACGGTCGGTGTATTTTTACTTTGAGCAATGCCCTCCTGTAAAAGCTGGTGAAGTTCATCGGGTGTCCGCCCACGCAAATAATTCCCCGTCCTGATAACGATCCGGTCAAAATTATCGCCGGCGATCTTTCCAAATTCACGAATATCCTCGTCCCGCCTGTCCCCCGTGCCATTCAAGACAACGGTTCGATATTTATTCGGCAGTTTACCGATAAAATCAGCAAGGCCTCTGAGGCCGGCGGGATTGTGAGCGTAATCCATAAGGACGGTCACATCGCCAACCTCGACAAAATTAAGTCGTCCCGGAGTTTGGGCCGTGCCTGCGTTAAATGTCGTCAGCCCGTTTCGGAGATCTTCGATCGAGAGGCCGTGAACAAAACATGCCAGTGTCGCGGCCAGCACATTCTGAATCATAAATTCGGCCCGACCGCCGTACGTAAGCGGAATATTGGTCACTTTTTCGATCCGGACCTTCCATTTGCCCTTAAGGATAGTCACATAGCCGTTTTCATAGACACACGAAACTCGGCCGCGTTCTGCCCTTCGTTTGATGTTGGGATGGTTCTCGTCCATCGAAAAGCAGACGACCTTGCCGTCGGATTTTTCCTTCATGGCATAGACAAGCGGATCTTCGGCATTCAGAACCGAATAGCCTTTTCGCGAAACGGCCCGCGGTACGACTGATTTTACTCTCGCCAGATCTTCGAGCGTATTCACGTCCTTTAACCCAAGGTGATCCGCCGCGACATTTAGAACGACACCGATATCACAGTAATCAAAACCGAGGCCCGAGCGAATTATGCCGCCGCGTGCCGTTTCGAGTACGGCAACGTCGACGGTTGGGTCCTTTAGAACAAGCTGGGCCGAGACCGGACCCGTATTATCGCCGGCGACGATCTGCTGATTGCCGATATAGGTTCCGTCGGT
>JBGTCS010000109.1:0-5984 GCA_041748715.1 Pyrinomonadaceae bacterium
GATCAGAACGGAATCAATTTAGATCCGCTTCCGGCCGGGACGTTTACTAATTCCCGCACATTTGCCAACGGTGAGACGCTGAATTTTGAGGTTAAGAACAAAGGCGGAATTAACGGCGCACGCCTCCCGGGTTTCTTTTCCGTTGACCTTAGACTGGCTTACAAATTTAATGTTACCGAGCGGATTAACACCGGATTTACATTTGAAGTCTTTAACGTGGCCAATCGAACCAATTATGATGAAAATACGGTTCCGGGAAACACGTCGCAGATCACTATAATTGGAGGAGTACCGAAGCCTACTTTACTGATACCTTCGGTTGCAAAACCTGCCCGCACTTTGCAGCTCGGCTTCCGTATTGCATTCTGAACATTCAACGCCCTCCGTTCAAATGTGATCGGAGGGCATTTTTGCGCGTCCACCTAAATAGCGAACATTGATAAATTGATCTTCACACGGATCTGAAACGCGCGCCGTTGACGCTGTGGAAACCCTTTTTTTGGCGATACAACAAGTTACTCTTTGACTTACGACGTGTCACTGTATGGTATGGATTATATGCTGAGCGGCGAATCCTGATCGCGAACCCCAAATAACAGATTTTTTTGACCTGATCGTAAAGTGCATGATAGGGTTTTAAGTATACACAATGAAGTGTCCGTCGTTTTATGAATGTGACGTTGGTATCCTCACTTTAGTTAAATCATTCAATTCGGTTGGGGATTTATGTATTATTTTAGAAATATTTCGAGTCGATTTACGATACCGGGTGTGATAGTGGCTGTATCATGCCTGCTTGTATTTGGTCTGTGGAAATCCGATTTCGCTCATGCTGAGGCGGTTCCGGTCAACTCACAGGACGATGTCCGAACCTATATGCCAAAACAAATACCCCTTGCGATCAGTCGGGTTACCACGGATCGAACAGGCGGGAAGGAGTTGGAGCTTGCGTTCGTCGTTACTAATAACTCCAAAAAAGATTTTGCTAAAACTAATTTTGTAGTGCTAGTTGTCGGCCCTCTTGGAAATGTTAAATCGGGCGTGGGACAAGAACTTCGCACAAATTTAACAAAACGTTCATCATCAAGCCTGAAGATAGCCGTCAACCGAGTGATCGGACCGAACGACAGTCTGATTTTGACGGCTTACAAAGCAACGGGAGCGAAAGGAACCTTTGAGGTTAACCCTATAAAGGTTCTTGACCTACTTGGCCAAGAAGGTTTTGTTACGCGAAACGTGCTGTTCAGTAAGACCGTTGGCACCGGCCTGTTACAGGTAAGTCCATGTGCCGCCGGACAGGGATTCGCAACGTCGAGTTGCTCTTGCGGCGTCAAAACATTTTCATGCAATCCGGAAACAGGTGAGTACTCGTTTGAGTGTTTTCCACCACCGCCTGGACAAAGTCAGTGCGAGTCTGGAGGAGCCGCTTAGACCCAAGACTTTGAGATAAAGTTCATTAAAGCCGTTACAGATTCACCTGTAACGGCTTTCATTCATGAAAACAGGAAAATGAACGGGCTTTATTTTCGACCGAAAAAGAAAGTTAGTGGTATGGTACCGAGCAAGCGTTCGTCGTCAATCAACAAACGATCTCACCGGTTTTCACCTCTTTAATCTCGCAGTTAAGCAAATAGATCGTTAGCGACTTTTCGTTTTTCGGGTCCGTTTTGAATTCGACCCGAATACATTCCCAAACTTCGAATGCACATGCGTAAGCATTAATAATTTTGCTTCCGTATTTATGACGGTCAGCTGCTATTCCGCGTGCGTGGTCCTCAATCGCGCTTGTCACATACTTCTCGATATCGAGCTTATTACTGACGATATTTGCCATCCACTCCCAAAGCGATGGGTCGAGTCCAACTTCGCAAAATGCCGGGATATGATCCATCCGCAGCGGTTCAAGCCGTACAAATTCACCTTCCAAAATAATTGCGTCGATGTTCATGCAGGTAATAATCAGAACGACGTACAGACCGATCGCCATGCCCGCCGTTATCTTGTGACACTTCGTTAAAGACCGATTAAATGTCGTAGTACATTGAGAATTCGAGCGGATGCGGCCGTAATCTTAATGGTGTGATCTCGTTTTCGCGTTTGTATCTGATCCATCTTTCAATAAGCGAAATTGTGAATACATCGCCTTTGAGCAGAAACTCGTGATCCTCTTCGAGAGCTTTTAAAGCTTCGTCCAGAGTGCCCGGCAGTGACGGCACATGCGCTAGTTCCTCGGGCGGCAGATCATAAATATCTTTATCAAGAGGTTCACCCGGATCGATCCGATTTTGGATCCCATCGAGTCCGGCCATCAATAAAGCGGCGAAAGTTAGATACGGATTGCACGAAGGATCGGGCGGACGAAATTCCAAACGTTTGGCCTTGGGCGATGACGAGAACATCGGTATGCGAACAGCAGCAGAACGGTTGCGGGCAGAATAAGCAAGATTAACCGGGGCCTCAAACCCAGGTACGAGCCGTTTGTAGCTATTGGTCGTCGGGGCAGCAAACCCGACGAGAGCGGGAGCATGCTTAAGTAATCCGCCAATATAAAATTTGGCCATTTCCGACAATCCGGCGTATTGATCGCCTGCAAATAGTGGATTACCGTCCTTCCATAACGATTGATGACAATGCATCCCCGAACCGTTATCGCCATAGATCGGTTTCGGCATAAAGGTCGCGGACTTACCGGCCGCATGGGCGGTATTTTTAACGATGTACTTAAAAAGCATTACGTTATCCGCCGTGTGGAGCAGGTTCGAAAACTTAAAGTCGATCTCGCATTGCCCGGCGGTAGCAACTTCATGGTGATGACATTCGACCATGATACCAACCTCGCCCAGCAACGAAGATATTGTGTTTCGAATATCGATCAACGTATCCAGCGGGGCCACCGGAACATAACCTTCTTTCGGGCGGATATGGTACCCGGTATTCGGATTTCCCTCGCTTCCCTCGCGTCCGGAATTCCAATGTCCTTCATCAGAATTGACATAAAATCCAGCGGAATTCTGATTATTGTGATACCTAACCTCATCAAAAATAAAGAATTCGGCCTCAGGTCCGACGTTGATCGTGTCGGCAATTCCAGTGAATTTCAGATAGCTCTCTGCTCGTACTGCCACTGAACGCGGATCAAGCCAGTAACCCTCTTTCGTAATTGGATCAACGGCGTTCGCTATCAGGCAAAGCGTTGTATCCTCGGTAAAAGGGTCGATCCAAAACCGGTTAGGGTCGGGCACAAGCAGCATGTCCGATTCGTGAATAGCCGCCCAACCCCGAAGCGACGAAGCGTCAAAACCAAACCCGTCCTCAAAACTGTCTTCGGTCAACTGGTCGATCGGATACGTCAGATGGTGCCACGAACCGATCAGGTCGGTAAATCGAATCGAAACAAACCGCACTTCCTGATCGGCGGCATAATTTAAGACATTTTTAGCGTTCATTATTTCTCCTGTATGAGGCTGTAAAAGAATAATTATTTAGTCGTATTATGAATCCCATGGGTGCAAAAATGAGATTCTATAGCAAGGGATCTGACGGTCAAAGGACAAAAGACGCTGGGCGGGCAATATTAAATATCTCCTACATATTTGTAAGATCGGCGATTCGATTACAGGATTCTGTTCAACTTTTTAGGCGTCAAACTGCTATCAGAAGGAGTTTTTTGGTTACAAAGAAGAATATCAGAGCATTTGATTTAGATCCGCTTGGGGCAATGATGGCAAGATCTCGCCGATCAGGTCGTATTCGTGGGCTTCGGTGATCTTAACGTCGTAGATTGCGCCGATCTGAGGTTCCAGATCTTCCGGCATGTCGTTGATCAGAATATAGCCGTCGATCTCCTGCGTTTGACCTTCGAGCCGCCCCTGAAACAGCAGATCGGATTCTTGTGACAATCCTTCGAATAACACTCGATACGTGTTGCCGATCTTAGCTTTGTTGAGTTGTTTGCTGATCTTCGCTTGCTCCTTCATCAATCGGTTGCGACGCTGTTTTGCGATCTTTGGGTCGACCTTGTTAGGCAGATCGTAGGCTGCAGTTCCCTCTTCGTCGGAATAGGTAAATACGCCAAGGTTATCAAAGCGGCAGTTTTGCACGAATTTTATCAGCTCGTCGAAATCTTCATCCGTCTCGCCCGGAAATCCGGTGATAAATGTTGTACGGATCGCGATGCCGGGAACGGCCTCGCGAACCCGACCGATCAAGCGTTCAAGCGATTCCCGCGTTCCGCCGCGTTTCATCAATTTCAAAACATTTCTCGATGCGTGCTGAAGCGGCATATCGAGATATTTGACCACTTTCGGAGTCTCGGCAATTGCAGATAGAAATGCATCGGAAATATGGGTCGGAAAGGCATACATCGGACGGATCCATTCAACGCCTTCGATCTCGCCGAGAGCCCGAAGCAACGCCGGCAAAGCATCGACCTCGCCCAGGTCTTCGCCGTAACGCGATGAATCCTGCGCAATTAGAACTAATTCCTTAACACCCTGTTTCACTAAATTTCTTGCCTCTTCGATGATGGAACCGAATCGGCGAGAGCGGAACGAACCGCGCATCGACGGGATCGAACAAAATGCACACGGTCGGTCGCAACCTTCGGCGATCTTGATAAACGCGGTGTGCGAATCGGTTGCACGGAGCCGGGGCGTGTATTCGTCGTAAAGATATGTGGCGCTTTTATTGCCGATCGGTGTGATGGTCAACTGCCTGGCGTCGAATTCGTCATCAGCCGCTTTGAGGATCTCGTTGACCTGCGAAGTGCCTATGAATGCATCGACGTCCGGCAATTCCTTCATCAGATCGTCGCGATAGCGCTCAACGAGGCATCCGGCGACGATCACCCGATGCGCCTTGCCTTCGGATTTCCAACGCGTCGCCTCAAGAATCGCATCGATAGATTCTTGTTTGGCCGATTCGATAAACCCGCAGGTATTGACCACAACGGTATCCGCTTCGTCCGCGTTATTCGTAATTTCATAGCCGGCCTCGGCGAGTTGGCCCATCATCACTTCGCTATCGACGAGATTTTTCGGGCATCCGAGACTGACAAATCCAACTTTTTTCATCTATTCAATGATAGAGAATGCGCCACCAAATTACCATCTGGCTTAGACTCTAAATCTAACTGAGGTCAAATAGCTGCGGTGGTAAAAAGTGCAAATAGTCTGGAATTCGAAATTAGCAACGAGCCATCTTTGTTGTAAATGAACGAAGCAAAACAATCGATGTTAGGTTCGCAATTTTTCGAGAAGGCCTTCGATCTCGTCTGCCTCGTTAGCTGAGAGCTGTTTTCCTCCAAAACGGACGCGATTATATTTTTCGGTGATTACCATTGCTTCGGGATATCCCAGGTCGTTGGCAAACTCGGCGGGCGTCTGGAATGGTTCACGCGAAAAGCCCTTGTCGGACAAGATTCGCTGCATCTTTTCGTAGAACTCTACGATCGACTCGTGTTTTTTACGGAATAAACGCTGCCAGATCTTACGCCCGATTACCGACGCCCGAATCCTGCGATATAACCAGATCAATAACCACAAACCCAACACCGCTCCGGCTATGTATCCAAGGCCATATGCGAGAGCAATGAGACTTGTTTGAATCCCCTTGTCTCCGCGGACGTCAGCCCACCATTCGGTGATCAATGCCAGAACATGCCCGACGTAGGACGAAAATTCACTTCTATATTCGGAAATTCCGCTCCGCATAGTTCGGGCCAACGATTGTTGCCCTTGGTCGTCAAAAGCCACAAAATACTGTATCCAGACAGTTTCCAAGGCTTCGATATATTTACTAATCGTGCCGGCAACCCCGGAATGCATCGGAGCCGCGATCTGTCCGCCAATCGGTGTCGGATCAAAGGTCACCCACGCGTTCACATCTGGAAAATACACCTCGACCCACGAATGTGCGTTTCTCTGACGCACGACGGTCACATCAGCGGTGTCGTTATATTCGCCGCCATGAAATCCGTTGATGAC
>JBGTCS010000110.1:0-5214 GCA_041748715.1 Pyrinomonadaceae bacterium
TGTGCAGTTGAGACTTCAGGGAGTTTGCTGAGCGATTTTATCTCGACAACCACTTCTTCTTCCACCAGGACGTCGATCCGCTGTCCTTTTATAATTTTTTCCTTGTAGATCACATCGATCTCCACTTGTCTCCGATAACGTATTTCGCGTAAATCGAACTCATGGCAAAGCGCTTCTTCATAAATGGATTCAAGCAGGCCGGGGCCAAGAGTTCGATGAACCTCGATAGCCGCACCAATGATTTTCTGCGTTAGAACATCGATTTCCATGCTCTGAGTTCTCGGTGCTCTCTGTGGCCAACTACCTTCCGATGATCTTCACCGACAAAATACGATCCCCGCGGACAATGTTATCTACGACCTTCATACCGGTTTCGTTCACCTGGCCAAAGACCGTGTAGCCACCGTCGAGATGCGGCTGCGGTGCGTGGGTTACGAACCATTGCGAGCCGCCCGTGTCCTTGCCCGACAGTGCCATACCGACAACGCCGCGTTCAAACGGAACGGTATTGACCTCGCAGCGTATCGACCATCCCGGTCCCCCGCTGCCGTTTCCCAGCGGATCACCGTCCTGCATAACAAAATTTGCAACGACCCGGTGCACTTCGAGGCCATTAAAATAGCCTGAGCGGGCGAGCGTTACAAAATTATCAACCGTCACAGGGGCTTCCTCCGGGAAAAAGTCGATCGTGAAGTTTCCTTTCTCTGTAGTCAAAACAGCACTTACCGAGCCGTTTTTTCGAGCTAACGCGCGTCGGTAATCTGCGTCGCGATAAGTTATCTGACCCAGCTTGGTCTTTTGGTTTGGCAAATGGGGGACCACTTTTTCTTTATTTTTTGAACGCGCCGTTTGAAGAGCCGCCTGGACGGACGGATTACTCTTGAAATCTTTATCGTCCAGCAGGTCAAATGCTTTCTTTCGTACGAGGTGATCCGGAGCATTCAGCGCTTTTGTCAACGCCTCAACCGAACCGGTTTTATTCACTTTGAAAAGTGCGTCAAGCAGCGCGAGCTGAGCATCATTATTTTCCGGATCGGTTTCCAAAGATTTCGCAAAGGCGGCCGCCAGGGCGTCGGCGATTTGCTGTGAAGTGGGTTGTTCCGAAATCAGGCTGGCCGATGTGGCCCGAATATAAAGATCCTGGTTTTTTAAACCGTCGAGCAGAATATCGGTCAGATCATCGGTTTTAAATTTGGCGTACGAACGCAGGACGTCCGGCGCCGCAAGAATAATTGGGCCTTCGGTTTTAGGGTCGGCAACAGAAAACGCGACTGCGAGATCTCTTAAAACGCCCGGCGCCTCGGATTTTAGCTTTTTTCCGTTTTCGGTCACGGGTTCGAGAGTTGCAAATTCGCCAATCATTTGGGCGAGCGTGACATATTGACGCCAGGTAACCGGTTGGGGGAACCCGCCCTCACCCTTTTCCTGCGAAATGCGTAGCCGTGCAATGGAGATTTCGGGCGAGACCGCATCGTCAAGTATTGCAAACTCACGTATCAAACTGACGGCCCGAGCGTTGTCGGTGTTTGTCAGAAGCCGACCGAGGGTTATACAGAGTTCCATCATCTCGCTTTTCTCAACGGGATTGCGAAACTTGGATTTTTTATAACCGCTCAAAAGTTTTTCAAAGTGGTCAAGTAATCTGAGGGCCGCTTTTTCATCTTTCAGGCTTGCCAGCGAACGCGTCGCGGTCACGCGGACCCGCGAATCTGGGTCGCTGGTTGCAGCCTGAACTAAAATTTCGAGTGCCTCTTTATCCTCAGCAGCTCCGAGCGCTCTCGCCGCGTTCGCACGAACAGTGCCGTCGGTGTCTTTTGCCAGCATTTGCCGCAATGCAACGTTCGCATTTTTGGCACGCAGTCGGGACAGAGTATTTGCCGCATCGGCCCGGATTCGCGGATCGGAATTAGAAAGAAATTTTGCGGCGGCAAGGTCTGCTTTTTCCGGTCGTGCCCGCAAAAGTGCGGTCAAACCAGCAAGGATAACGTTTCGATCTTGTTTGGCAGCAAGAGAAACTTCGCCATTTAAAGCGTCGATCACCGCTTCGCCCAGCGGTTTTGCTTTTTCGTGTTTATTGTTTGCCGCAGCGATTTTGCCTGCTGCTTCAACCGCCATCGCACGAACTAGAGGAGACGTTTCCTTGTTACGGATAACCGACAAGATGGCGTCGGCTCCGTCTATCGACTCGATCTCGCCGATAGCAAAGGCCGCCATCGCCCAAATTTCCGTCGATTCATCGCCCATTCTTTGTACCAAAACCGGTATTGCCCGTCGGTCACCGATGCGGCCAGCGGCGAGGATAGCCCTCTTTCGAATCGAAACCATCGCATGGCCAGGTAAATCACCCAGGGCCGCAAAGTCCCGTGCGTCTTCGGCCTTTGCAACACGCAGCAACAAATCGGCTTCGGTATTTTTAGGCGCGGCGACCGGCCGCTGAGCGACAGCAAATGACTGAAATAGAAAAAAAACAGCCAGACTGACAATAAATGTTTTCATAATATTCCCAAATGTAGGCAGCAAAGTTCAGAGGGTTTCGACAATTTCAAAGCTCGTAGTTATCTCAGCCGTCGGACGCACTGTTGCCGCAACCGAACAATATTTTGTATCCGAAATTTCGACAGCATCCGAGACGGCTTTTTCGGAAACGTTGCGTCCGTGCACTATATGGTGGACGCGAAACTTAATAAATTTTCGCGGAAAGTCGTCAACCCGGTCGCCCTCGATCTCGACTTTATATTCGGTCACGTCCTGTCTTTTTTTGAGCAAGATCGATATCACGTCGGCTGCGGTGCAGGCGGCGACCGACACCAAAAGCATTTCGAGCGGCGATGTCGCGGCCCGCCTATCGCCGTTGGTGTCAATGACTTGAGCGTGCCCGCTCGGCGCGGTTCCAATAAAAAATTCGTCCCCGGCGTAAGCAACAGTTGCCTTATATAAATTTGTCGTCATAGTTTATCTTTTTAATATAGCCGCGATTTTAACACATCCGGGTGGGCGTGCACCTTATTGCCAAACAACCAATGGCCCCGAAAATGCTTCATAATTCGTGGATTAAGCCTCCCAACTTAAAATCGTGCCGGACGAGGAAAATATGAATAGTATCAGAAATAATTTTGCGATCTCAGTTGTAGTCATTTCAATGGTTTTGGGCTTTGTGGCTCTGGCTGACGCGCAGCGGCGAAACGACCGCGATATCCGCGATTCGGTCCGCAGTTTGAACTCAAAGATCGAAGATTTCGAATCCAACCTCCGCTATCAAATGCAGAGCAGCTCGGTAAATAATTCTCAGATCTCGTATGTCACTGACGACATTCGCTCGCTGCGGGACAGTGTACGGCGATTTGAGGACAATTACGATCGCAAACGAGAGAATCGCGAGGACGTGAATCGGATCATCGTCTCAGCACGGCGCGTTGATCAATTTTTACAGTCGAATCGCCAAATCCGGCGTGTTGAGGACGACTGGGCGGGTGTCCGTCGTCAGATCGATCGACTTGGTACAAATTATGGCGTGACGGCCAATTGGACGAGTGGCGAAGACGAGGCGCAGAACGTAAAAGATTACCCGCCTTATTCGAGTCAGCCAAATACTCAGAGCGTTGGACTCTCAGGTACTTACGATTTGGATTCGGCCCGCAGCGAAAATGTCGAGGACATTGTTACAGACACCCGACTCGGTACGTCGCAACGCGACGATCTCAAAGAGAAGCTGGTCGCTCCGCAGCAAATTGCCATCGACGTTCGCGGCAATCAGGTCACACTCGCCACTACAAACGCTGAGCCGGTTAATTTTACAGCGGACGGCCAGGACAAACGCGAACAATCGGCCTCTGGAAAAACTGTTAGGTTGAGGGCCACGCTAAACGGCGACTCGCTGATAGTTTCGAGCATCGGGGGCGAAACGGATTATACGATAACATTTACATCGGTCAGCGACGGTCGCGTTATGAAAGTTTCGCGCCGGATCACGACTGACTATTTAAGCCAGACGGTGTTTGCCGAAAGCGTTTATAACAAAACGGATTCGGTCGCCCGACTTGGGATAAAGGGCGGTTCGAACACGGGCTCCAGCTCGAGCGCTAACGATCCGGACAGCGGCTATTCCGACAACGACCGGAGCGGCAGCGTTTACAATGGTGGAACCTCGTCTCGCGGAAACGCGCCGACGGCGGTTCAGGTTCGCCCCGGCAATTATGTCGTACAGGACCGGACCCCCATCACCGGCATCCTCGAAAACGATATTGATACCAAAATCTCGCAAAACAATGATCGGTTTCGAATGACGGTTCAATCGCCCGACGAATTTAGAGGCGCGATCGTCGAGGGTTTTATCTCTGGCATTAACCGCTCGGGTAAAGTCACGGGCCAGTCAAAAATCACATTTAATTTTGAAAGGATCACTCTGCGCAACGGCAGGAGCTACGATTTTGCCGGCTCGCTCCGTGACATCAAAGATGTAAACGGCGACGACGTCAAAGTGGATAATGAAGGAACAGCCCAGGGCGACAACCAAACAAAAGAATCGGCTAAACGGGGCGGAATCGGAGCAGGCCTCGGAGCAGTGATCGGAGCGATCGCAGGCGGAGCAAAGGGCGCGGCGATCGGTGCGATAATCGGAGCTGGCGGCGGAGCCGGTTCGGTGGCGATCCAGGGCCGGAGCGATATTCGTCTGCCGAGAGGCTCAACGCTAACCGTCGAAGCCGCGGCACCGCCGCAGCAGCAATATCCTCGATAACCGGTTCACTTCGCGTTAGATCAAATTTTCATCAATTAAAGGCTGCCCGACCCTACAGAGTCGGGAGCCTTTTTTTTGATAGTTAATTTTTCTAAGTTGCCTCCAGCTTTAGAGGCTGGATTGTCTCGAAGGTACGGGCCAAAATAGCCCGGAGATTTTCGCCTGTCCAGTGCACAAGCCTGCGCGTTAGCAAGGGCGATACATCCGAGTTAGAGTTTCGTGGAAAGACGTGACTTCCGAGCTACGCGATACGCCCTTGCTTACGCGCGGGCTTGCGCACGCAATCGGAGATTTTACGCTAATGACGAATCCGGGTTTAAAGTTGGTCGTCCTTGGCGACGAAGAGCTGCAAAATACCCGAGAAGTGGGAGTTTTGACACAGCCTCTGAAACTGGAGGCAATTGAAAAGAGCCCCCATTCGGACTGCCCCTTTTTTTTGTGTCAGGCTTCTGATCAGGACTGATCTGCGATAATCTTCC
>JBGTCS010000111.1:0-4702 GCA_041748715.1 Pyrinomonadaceae bacterium
TTCGACTCATTATCAACAAGTTGACGGAACGAGTTTTGCCGCACCGATCGCTGCTTCCGTGATCGCACAAATGCTCGAAGCAAATCCTGATCTGACTCCGTCTGTAATAAAAAATATTCTTGTTTCAACCGCCACAAGAATCTCCGGTAAACCGACGATCAGACAAGGATTTGGCGTTTTGAATGCACCTCTTGCGGTAGAAAGTAGCCTCAATGAAAGCCATTTTTTCAACCACGAGGAGTATAAACCGCCATACATATATGACAATCAAATCATTTTTTCCTATCACGATGATTCAGCAAAGAAAATCTCGCTGGTCAGTAATTTTAACGATTGGAAAGAAGGCGAAACCAAATTTCAAAAATGTGAGGATGGAATTTGGAGAGCCAAAATCCCGTGTCATCCCGCTGATCATTACAGATATAAGTTTGTAGTTGATGGAGAGAAATGGATCGAAGACCCAAGTCATGGCTTAAAGGAAAATGACAGCTATAATGGGTTTAATTCGATTCTGAACATTTCTTAGTCAGTATCAGACTGTGCCCTTGAAGTTATTTTGTTCTTTAGGTTTTTGGAAGAGGTAAACACCTTCGAGCCATTTAAAGGGGCAACAAATGCGAATAGTTGCATTTGTTATGGAGATTTACAGACTATGTTTTTACTATTTTCTAATCGACCAAGGATGTACCCGTTCGGATTTATCCAGAGTGTAATAATTCGTAGCGCTGCGAGTATGTCGATCTGTATGATGATGTTTCTCAGCCCCGTGCTACAGCTCTCAAGCATTATGGCTGCGGAAATTCCGCGTCCGGTTCAGCAAACGATAAGAAAAGACATTCCCCTGCCGACTCCGCTGAGCCACTACGAGATGTTTAAGCCCGACACGTCAGGGCTTCCATTACTAATCGAATTATTGAAGCAGCTTGATCCGAAGGAACTTGACCCGAAGATCCATCAGTTACTCTTACAATTCTCCTTAGCCTCTGGTCTTCAAACTAAGGTACGGACGGCCGAACTCCAGGCCGACTTAATAAAGTTGCAGAGGATGGCAGAAGCAACCGGATTGTCTGCCGAGAAGCTCCTGCCGAAAGATCAAGTTTTGGTTTTGTTGAAACAAGTAGACTGGGCTCCTGTTCGTCCACTCTTGCTGGAATTCTTTTTGCATCAGTCCAAGGTTCTGGAATTGATCCCGGAAAAATGGGGAAGTATGTGGACACCCATTGTCCATGACGCGATGCTCTATTTTCTTGACCATCTTTCTGACGATCGTCTTTGGGACAAACTCGTCAATCTGGCTTACCTTCCTCCGGGCACGTCTCGCGGAGATTACCTAAAAGAATTCGTTTCAAAGGTTCCTAGTCTTCAGAAGATGGGGCAGATACTCGCACGAAACCCCGATCTGTCTCCCGATTATCGTAAGGCGCTGCAGGATCTGGAGAGCGGTATTCATACGATAGAGCGCGACCAACTCGTTCAAATTATTAGTGAGGATATAGGGCAAACTATTATTGACAGAGATCAAATAAGGTTTGCGGACGAAATCTTGGCTGAAGCAAGTGTTGGGGCTGTGATCCGGGCGACTTTGGTTTCGCCAGGCGGTACCAAGGAGCAGCAGGCGATTTTCAAGGTTGTCAAACCCAACGTTCTCGTCAACATGCCCGAGGACATTGCCATTATCGAGGGACTGGCAGTTCACTTCACCGTAAATCACGATTTCTATAAGCTCGGCTCAATGCCCCTCGTGGATATATTCAAGGAACTCGGTAAGGCCTTAGCTCGAGAGATTGACATAACGCATGAACAGCAAAACTTTATCAGTGCTCGCAAGTATTACAGAAACAATAAGAAGGTTTATATTCCGGAGATATTCCCCATTTCAACGAAACACGTTACAGCGATGGAGTTTATCTCCGCTGAAAAAATAACCCTTTCGTTCCCGAATGACAAAGCAAAGCGATCGATCATGGCACAAAGATTGAGCGAGATCATGACCGGCGACGTTATTTTTTCGTCCAAATCTGAGGCCATTTTCCATGGTGATCCGCATCCGGGCAATGTCCAGCATATGAAGAGTGACCCCAAGAACCCATATCGAATAGCCCTACTCGACTGGGGTTTATTGGGCACCTTTCCGCGTGAAGACCGAGCCGCACTGGTGCAATTGCTCGTAGGAGCTATGCTAAATGATTCCAAGCGGCTTCAGCGAAATGTTGGGGCACTTCTTGAAAAAGGAATGCCCAAGGATGCCGCAAAGGTTAAGCGGATCAATGACCTTATAGCGGACGTTATCAAGCCTAAGCCGGGGCGGGGCAGTTTTGAAACACTGGAAGAGCTGCTTTTTGGTTTGATCGAACAGGGTTACGCGACCAAATTCAGCTTGAATCTGTTTATCAAGTCTCAGATTACAATCGCGGGGGAGCTTTTCGAGTTGGACCCAAATCTTAACCAAGATGATCTCCTAGACAAACAGGTCACTGCGATGGTCAAAAAGGAATTGCCAAAGCGATTTATATGTTTGGCCTTCTGCTGGAATTCCCGGGGGTACAGGAGCATGCTCTCTAACGGCGATGTTTGGGAATTACTAAGGTCGCGAAAGAAATCAAAAAAATAAAAGGCGTGGGATGTAAAACTAGTCTCGATGCTAGAAATGCAGGTGCGATCCTTATACTTACACGAAGAAATATTTGATAAAAAGTATTCAATATCCTTAGTGTATATACACTTGACCAAGGGCTTGCGTTATAGACTCAGCCCGCACGTGCGAAATGACCATTGCGTCAATCAAAACTGCGTCGACCGGGTGCTCTACATCGGTTCCGAATTATGACAAATCATAATGATTGAAGACAGCCACATAGAAGGGGTCTCCGACATATCATCTAAAAGTGCTTGGTTTCCAGCGGCATCTCTATTTGTTCTGACGGCAGGGTTCATAGTGCTCAAGACCGGACGAGACGCACTGTACTTCCAAGAGGGTGGTGTGTTCGCGTTGCCAAAAGCCTACATTGCTATCGCAATGGGAGCCGTTCTTCAAGCGATGATAGTGCTCAAGTTACTATCACGCTTTGGGCTAAGAACAACACGCGTTGGCGTGCTCACCGCCGTCGTGATTATGGCGGGTGCTATGTACCTCATGGCAGAGCCAGGCGGTGGAGTGGTGATGACAGTTTTTTTCGTGCTCGTGCCGCTTCTTTTCTCGATCGCGTTTTCGCTCACGTGGCTGCTCGGTACTGAACTGTTCGACGGCGCATCAGTATCGACATCGGCGAACGCATTCGCACGCATTGGCGCAGCTTCGATCTTAGGTGGGGCAGCGGGCGGTGGTATTGCTCGCATTTTCGGCCCGGATCTCGGACCGAGTGGACTTATTGCAATTGGCTTCATCCTCGTCGTGATATCCGTCGTCATCGTTATTGCCACGCACGCTGCTTTCCCAAACGAAGACTACCATCGAAAAAAAGTGGACTCTCAAGTGGAGGGTGACGCTCAAAAAAAGTTCCAAGGTGGAATTCACGCGATCCGTTCGAGCCCGATCGGTCCATTGTTGCTCGCAATCGGGATGGCGGCGTCTCTGAGCGCCATATTAATCGAATTCCAGTTCTATTTGGCGGCTACGGTAAGAGCTGGATCTAGCGAGTCGAACACCGTATTTTTCGCCAATGTGTATCTCATACTAAGTGCCGCTTCAATCGCGTTGCAGTTACTTCTAGCGCCGCGGCTGCAAAAGTGGTTTGGCATAAGCGGAAGCTTGCTCATCCTGCCACTCGCCATGGTCGGTGGAGCGACAACTTCGATCATAACTGCCTCAACGCTAGCTCCTGCCGGACTTCGGGTTGCCGAAGGTGGTTTGAAATCTGGGGTACACCGATCAGTATGGGAGCAAGCCTTCTTGACTTTCCCAAAGAGTATACGCGCGATGGCAAAGGTCATCATCGATGGAACCGGAGCTCGGGTCGCCGAGGGCATTGCTGCGTGCATGCTGTACATATGGCTCGCGTTCGTCGTACGTGATGGCGACATCCGTACGTTCAGTACCCAGTGGGTCGGGGTCACGCTTATCGGAACGACCGCCTTATGGTTGATTCTCACTATGACTTTGCGGCGTCAGGTTAGTCCTAATGACTTGTCAACCGACGCGCTCGTAGCCATCCGGGCGCGTCTTCCCGATGGCTGACCAATTACGGCGACCCTCGGCGAGGAGCGATTACAACAAAAACAAATTTAGACGGGCTATTACAGATATCGATTTGTGGATGATGGGAAGAGTTGGATTGAAGACCCAAGCCACGGTTTAAAGGGGAACGACGGTTACAACGGGTTAATTCGATTCTGAACATTTCTTAGTCAAATTCGGGTTCGACTTCATAAAGTTATTTTCCCATTAGGTCCTTTTGGAATAAATTAACAGCTTCGCACCATTCAGAAAGACAAGCGAAAGCAGAATCAACTGAAGATGATTGAATCATTAAAAAATCATTGGCAGGAGTATCTGATTGAAGCGTGGGGATTGGGGATGTTTATGGTTTCCGCTTGCTTTTCTGCGGTGATATTTTTTTGTCCGAATTCGCCTATCCATTTTCAAAACTTCTTTCTTTTGAATATTTTAATGGGATCGGCAATGGGCATAACCGCTATCGGAATAATTTTATCGCCGTGGGGAAAGCGTTCCGGGGCACACATCAACCCGGCATTTACTTTGACA
>JBGTCS010000112.1:0-4525 GCA_041748715.1 Pyrinomonadaceae bacterium
CTTTTAACCTAAATAACGCACAACGGGATGAATGTCAAGTGATTGGCCCCTTTTTATTAAAATAAGTAGTCGCCAGTGTCCGCGTTTGAGATTTTCCAACCCAAAGCCGGCAGCCAAGGGCTTTGAAAATCTCAAAGGCCGGGTGTTTTCGCGTCCGTTTAATTGGACTCCGGTCATGCGATTGGTGCCCGCTAGCTCCCGCTCTAAGACAACCGGGCTTGCTGCTTTATCGCTCGGATGCCGTTGGGTATTAATCGATAATAACGCTCAATAATGCCAACAAGCCGTCACGGATTACACGAAGAAGATGCATCCCAAATTAATCTCTGCCGATTTACCAGTATCTTTATGAACAGCAGAAATGATATGCTCAATCAAATTTGACAATAAATTTGACGGCGAGTTATTCTTTACGTTCGCCTTTTGAAGGGTGGAGCGATTTTTGGTAGTTTTTGTTTCTATTTTCTGACCGGTTCGTCTAGGGGTTAGGACACCGCCCTTTCACGGCGGCAACACGGGTTCAAATCCCGTACCGGTTACCATCTTAATTTGAAAGTTTTGCATCCTAAGACTTTAATGAAATTCGCTCGCATAGAGCGAATTTTTTATTTTGGGGATCAATATGCTGAGAAATCTTTTATTTATATCTATTTTGACAATCGCGGCCGTTTTGACTGGCACTGCTCAGACAACACAAAGCTCGACCGATGTCGTACTAATATTACCGTTTGAAAATACGTCGAATAAGGCTGAATTTAATTGGGTGGGCGAGAGTTTTGCCGATTCGCTCTCAAACCTGTTAAAGGTGCCAAATCTATTCGTGGTCTCAAACGAAGAGAGAAAAATTATTCAGCAGCGATTGAGAATTCCTCTAACGACGCTCCCGAGCCTGGCGACATCCCTAAAACTTGCTCGTGACAGTAATGCCAGTTTGCTCGTCTCCGGACGCTATAACATAGTCCCGGCCGGCGCCGATACCGCCGCGACTATTAATGTGACGGCAAAGATTATTCGGGTAAATGAGGGCCGGTTTATGAGCGAGGTGATCGATGGGCGACAGGTCACGCGCGATATCAGCCTCAACGACGCATTGGCCAATTTGCAGACAATTCAAGGTCAGATAGCATATCAAATACTTTATCAACGTGATAAGGCTTTGCCGTATTCGCAGAACGATTTGATCGGTGCCGCAAATAAAATCCCGGCCCGTGCATTCGAAGCGTATATAAAAGGTCTGCTCACGCCCTCATCCGATGCTCGCGAGAATTATTTTAAGAATGCGTCGAGGCTCTACACCGAAGCATCGCCGGAAGCCACATATTCCGACGCCGAGATCGAACTCGGTCACCTTTATCTTGGTCAGCGAAAGTACTCGGACGCGATCAATTCGTTTGAACGTGTTGTAAGCGCGAGCCAGAAATGTCGCGAAAAGGCAAAGGCTGACAACAAGGCAGTCCAGTGCGGAGACTCAAATTACGCCGAGGCCTCGTTTTATATCGGATTGATATTTTGGCGACAGGGCAATTACGAATCTGCGCTGGCGACGCTCCGTCCGTTGACGGAGGATCTCAAACTGACGACGGTTTACAACGCGCTTGGTGCGATCGCGGTACAGGCCTCGCGCGCGGAAAAGAAGAATCCGGGCAAAGCGGCGGCCCTACTCAACGAAGGCACGGAACTCCTAAAAAAGGCTTCCGAATCCGCCCCGGACGACGCAAATGTCAGATTTAATTATGCATTGACAATGTTCCTCGCGGGCAACAATGTCGACTCGGCCGCCCAATTACGGTCGTCTATCGCGGCGAATCCGCGGGACGGCGAGGCATATTTTATCCTGGCGAAGGCCCTGGATGTCCTAAAAGATGCGACCACCGGAGATATGAATAATCAGGCCCAGAGATTTTTAACAGACGGCAACCGATACGCAAAACTCGAAACCGAATGGCAGAAATCAAAGACCATAAGTGAAATTGAGCTACGTGTTGACCAGCCCGCTCGCAAAGATTTTGTCGCCGTGGTTTTGAGTCAAAAACCGGTAAACAATAATTTACCGCAGTTCAGCGAGACGGACACGCTCCTCACTCAGGCCCGCACGCTGGTCAAGAACGGTAATGACGACGAAGCGATGACGATGCTGCGCCGAGTGTTGGCCAGCGAACCTATGAGTGCCGAAAGCTATTTACTGCTCGGCAAGATAAATCTTCGCCGCGGCGATCTCGATTTGGCAATCAGCCAATTCAAAACCTCGATCTTTTGGGATAACCGGCTGGTCGAGGCCCATGTCAGCCTCGGTAAGATTTATGTTGAGAAAGGCGATTGTATGCAGGCAAAGAACTACGCTGCCTCAGCAATGGAGATAAACGGCGAGAGTCAAGACGCATTGGCGTTACAACGTTTGTCAGAACGTTGTTCTAAATAACTATATCGTCGGTCGCTTAACCCGAGTCATTGCTCCTTATTGTCAAACCGCGACCGATTCCAAAAGTTTGTTTTCACGTTAGAGCCTGTAAATACGGGCTCTTTTGGTTTTTTCGCTCTTTACTACACTTTATTTTCCGGACCGCTTGGATCTGTGGCACACAACGTGCATTAAAGAACAGTGGCCAGCTTGGTTACACAATCAAGACCCGCCGCCACCACTACACCGAGCGCGGTTTGCCACTGTGCTTTAACACCTTCCGAGCGTTCCTACAGTTGTCCTTCCTTTCAAAGCCCGACCTACCAGGTCGGGCTTTCCTACGTTTAACTCCTGTAATTATCGATGTGACTGCGAATAGCCCGTTATCGTTCATTCTGAACCGTTTCTCAGCAGGCTACGAAATGCCGCTTGGCGGGATTCGTGCATGCTGACCGAAAACCTTTCAACTTGCATGACCGATTGACAGAATTTGTCACAGTCGAATGACGGAAATTGTACTTTCCGTCATTTCGACCGGATTTTGTCAGGCCAACAGGGCAACCTTATTTTTTCCTGTTAAAATGTCGAAATGAAGTTCCCTGCCGTCAGAAAATTATTCCCGTCATGGGAAAATGTGCTCCTCGCGATACTGGCTGCCGCTTTGCTGATCCTTTCGTTTCCTGATTTCGAATACTGGTTTCTGGCCTGGTTTGCCCTCGCCCCGCTGATGTGGGCGATTGAACGCGAAAAAGCTTCGACGACACGGGGATTTGTGCTCGGATGGATATTCGGGACGATATTCTTTTTCGGGACGTGCTGGTGGCTGACATTTGCACCGATCACTTATGCAGGGTTTCCGCCGATCCTCGCCTATTTTCTATTGTTTATAGTCACCGCGATAACCGGCTTGTTCCCGGCGATCTTTGCCGGAATTTTATCAGTCATGCTAAGAAAATACGGCTCATGGGCATTCCTCGGTGCGCCGTTTGTTTGGGTCTTTACAGAATATTTGCGGTATTGGCTGACTGGGAATAATTGGAATGCGATTGGATATTCGCAGGCGTTCGGTTTCGGTATGGGTACCGCGGAATACGGCGGGGTGATTCTTCTAAGCGGTGTGGTAATTTCTTTCCAGGCTCTGTTTCTATTCCTGGGGCGAAACCTATGCCAATGTAGGATTGATCTGGTATTGCCTGGGCGCTACCGTAGACCGCTCTCGGTCGAGGAGACCGATTTGGCTCGGTCGGCTCTAATTGCCGTAAGTGTTGCGTCTATCGGTCTCTTAGGTATTTCCGTGTTTACAGTTTTTACCGAACTTGCTACCTACAGCCGGCCTTTTGGCCCCGGTAGTTCCCGAAATGGCGGTTTCTCAAACGTAATAGCTGTCCAGCCCAACGTGCCGATGAGTGGCCTCGACAACACGAAATGGCAGCAGCTGCGTCAACATCAAGTCAACTTGGCCGAGGATGCTATTCGGAAAACTAACAAAGATGAGCCGATAACGGTCATTTTCCCCGAGTCGCCGATGAATTTCATGTACAATGACGACCGCGAATTCCAGCAGTTCATCGGAGATTTTGCACGGCGGAATAACGTCAGCGTGCTCTTTAATTCCGCCGAACCGGACGCGACGAACGGGAAGTATTTTAATTCAGCGGTGATGGTGGGGCCCGACGGCCGCGAGGCGGCCCAGTATGATAAAATTTACCTTCTACCGTTTGGCGAGGCCGTGCCTTCGTTTTTGGAGGGGATAGTCCCCGGTTTTGTCGGTAATTTTTCGTATGGCCGTGAATATGACATCCTGCCGCTCGGTGAAGCAAAAGCCGGCGTGATGATCTGTTTCGAATCGCATTTTGGCCAGCTTTCGCGTGAATATGTCCGTAACGGAGCGGACGTTCTGATCGAGATGACCAACGACGGCTATCTCGGCCCGACGCCAATTTTACGACAGCATTTGGCAAACGCCGTCTTTCGAGCAGTCGAGACAAACCGTCCAGTTTTGCGGGTCACAAATGTAGGCATCACGGCATATATCAATGAGAAAGGCGCGGTTCTCGACCCGGCACCCGCCTATCAGGAAGACACACGTGTCTGGTCGGTGTCAAAATCCGATGGCCGGCAAACATT
>JBGTCS010000113.1:0-1958 GCA_041748715.1 Pyrinomonadaceae bacterium
GGCCCAGCGGCCGGGAACTATGTGTTCGGTAAAAGCCTCAAGTGCCTTGTTTTTTTCGTCCGCATCAGTAACCATTTCGGCTCGGCCCAATATAACTACCGAGCGATAATTCATTGAATGGTGAAATGCCGAGCGAGCCAAAACCAACCCGTCCACCAGCGTCACAGTTACGCAAACGTCGATGCCCTCGGCAATCGAACGCAGCATCCTGCTTGCCGATGAGCCGTGGATCATCAGATGATCTCCGATCCTCGCATAACCCGTGGGTATGACATACGGCTGGCCGTCGACACTAAATCCGACATGACAGAGAAACGCTTCGTCGAGGATCGCATTGATCGTTTCGCGTTGATAGTCTCCACGCTTAGGCACTCGTTTGACCGTTGTGCGTTCAGAGTTGATCGCTTTGTTGTGCATATTTTTAGAGCGGCAATGAAAAATAGTGAGCTTCTATATTCATGCCTTTTTTTAGATAAAACCGATGAGCCCCAAATCTGGTTACATGTGAAACGAGCCTCAATTGCGAGCATTCTCGTTGTTTGCCCAAATTGACAATCCAATCGAACAGGCTGCTTCCATGTCCCTTAGAGCGTTCACCGGACATCGAAACAAGATCCTCGATCTCGAGCGATTTTCCCGCGGCAAGCCACTCGGCAAAGCGTATTCCGGCGACCGCTTTGACACCGTCGTCATCGAGGTATACGAGGTGAAACTCGGAACTGCTCATCTGACGTTTTACCTGGCTAAAAAATTCGTCCGATGTAAGATGGGGGCGCAATTCGGCCATCACAGGATAGCAATTCTCGATTTCCTCATCCGTTTCTGCCAACTTGATCAAAGGCATAGATAATCCCAACGTCGGTATATATTCGCTACTTCGCGTTCATCCAATTGTCGCCCACGCCGATCTCGACCGTTAGCGGCACGTCGAGCGTGGCGGCGGCCTCCATTTCACGTTTTATAAGTTCGGAGGCTTGCTTGATCTCGGATTCCGGAGCCTCGAACAAAAGTTCATCGTGGACCTGCATGATCATTTTTGTCTCGAGCTTTTCCTTTTTCAGGGCATTTGCGACTCGGATCATGGCGACCTTGACGATGTCGCTGGCGGTCCCCTGGATGGGCATATTTATCGCTTCGCGTTCGGCACGCGAACGGACGGCAAAATTGCGGTCATTGATCGACGCGAAGTAACGGCGGCGGCCATAGAGCGATTCGACGAAGCCTTTTTCGCGCGCTTCGATCGGTGTTCGGTCCATGTATTCACGAATGCCTTTGTACGTTTCAAAATAATCCGCGATCACTTGTTTTGCCTCAGACCGGCTGATCCCGACCCGCTGCGACAGGCCAAATGCTTCGACGGCGTAAGCGATGCCGAAATTGACGATCTTTGCCAAACGGCGTTTCTCTTTGATCTCTTTTTCGCCCGTCGCTCCAAATACAAGCCGGGCTGTTTGTGCGTGAATGTCCTCATCGTTCTTAAATGCCTCGAGCATCCGCGGGTCCTGGGTAATGTGAGCAAGTATCCGAAGCTCAAGCTGCGAATAATCGGCGGAGATCAATTTATTGCCTTTTTCGGGAATAAAAGCTTTTCGGATCCGCTGGCCGAGCTCGGTACGGACCGGAATATTTTGCAGATTCGGCTCGGTCGAGCTTAGACGGCCGGTCGCGGCGACGGTTTGATTCAAACATCCATGAATCCGCCCGTCGGCAGCGATCATTTTTGGCAGCGCGTCAGCGTAGGTCGCACGAAGCTTGTCGAGTTCGCGATAGTCGATTATGTGCTGTGCGATCTCGTAGGTTTCGGCGAGTTCGACCAGAACGTCGTGGCTGGTCGATATCTGGCCGGTGGCTGTTTTTCGACCCGTATCGATATTTAATTCGCCAAAGATCTCTCCGACCTGTTTTGGAGATCCGATATTAAACTCCCGCCCCGCGATGGCGATGATCTTTTCCTGCAG
>JBGTCS010000114.1:0-7296 GCA_041748715.1 Pyrinomonadaceae bacterium
TGGAACGAATCGCGTTTTGGAGCGAACGATATTACGGGCAAAAGCTCGATCGAATTTTGGACGAAACTTAAGAAAACAACTACAAAATGGAATCCGGAAGCCGGCGTGAATTGGATGAGCTGACCGGTTCGAGTTTTGAAATTTGAGATTTGAAATTTCAAATTTGAGATATTCGTGCACGTCTAAGATATTTGCACACGTTTTATTGGATTATCGTTCAAATCGACATTAGCGGAGGAGACTTGCATTGCAGATCAGAATCAAATTAATTGCTGTATTAGCCTTTACAGTTTTTGCGCTCGTGGTATTGGTGCCGTCAGGTAAGACACAGACCCAGACAAGTGTCGAAACCGCCGGACAGAAATTTAAAAGCATTAAAGTTCTAAATGACATGCCGGCGGATCAGATGGGTAAGGTCATGAATATGGTGTCGGCTTCGCTCGGGGTTGACTGTATTTTTTGTCATACATCGAACGATGGAGATTACGAAAAAGAGGGTGTCGAACACAAAGATACGGCCCGAAAGATGATGAAAATGGTCTTTGATCTCAACAAGACCCAATTCAACGGACGACTCGAGATAAACTGCAATTCGTGTCACAACGGCAAATCGCACCCGCAGCCCAGTTTTCCGTTGACCGCTGCGGCTCCGCCCGAAGAGCGTCCAAAGCAGCCCGAAAAGAAACCGGCGGTCGACGATATTGTTGCAAAATATGAAACAGCATTAGGCGGACGTGCAAATTTGGCAAAGGTCACTTCGATGCAGATAAAGGCAAACCGTTTGGAACCGGACGGCAAGACAACTGAGCCTGAGACGATCTGGATCAAGGCCAATAAGTACGTTGCCGACACTATTTACGGGCAATATATTGTCAAAGATTTATTTGACGGAACGGCGGCGAAAAAGTTTAGCAATTCGGAACAGATCGAGTTAAAGGCCGACGAAACTGAACAGATAAAACGCGAGGCCGAGCTTTTCTCGCCCGCAAATCTTAAGCTTATATTTCCAAAAATGGATTTCCGCGCCGTTGATCGTATCGACGGCCGCGAAGTTAATACGATAACCGCAACAGCCGCGGGCGGCGTCCGCGAGCGTCTGTCGTTTGACGTTGTAACCGGATTGCTCGTCCGGCGTTCCGTTCTGTCGCCGACCGTGTTTGGCAATTTCGTCTATCAGGTCGATTATGCGGATTATAAACCCTTTGGCGATATCAAACTGCCGACCACCGTACGATACTCCATGCCGCATATTAACTGGACACGGAAGATTTTGGATGTAAAAATAAACGCCCCGGTTGACGATGCCCTGTTCGCAGAACCGGCGGCAAAAAAATAGACCCAGGAGAAATTATTTATGTCGAGAGTTGTAAAATGCGGTTTGATACAGGCACATAATATGGCGCCGACCGACGCACCGATCCCAGAGATCAGAAAAACCAACATCGAGCATCAGATGAAGTTTGTCGAGGAAGCGGCGCGTCAGGGCGTTCAGATGCTTTGTTTTCAAGAGATCTTTACGACACCGTATTTTTGTGCCGAACAATCGACCCGCTGGTACGAGGCCGTTGAACGCATTCCTGACGGCCCAACCGTCAAGATGATGCAGGATGTCGCAAAGGAACACGGCATGGTCCTCGTCGTCCCGATCTATGAGGAAGAGCAAACCGGCGTTTACTACAATTCGGCAGCTGTTATCGATGCCGACGGCAAATATCTCGGTAAATATCGCAAGACTCACATCCCGCACGTAAATCCCGGTTTTTGGGAAAAATTCTACTTTCGCCCGGGCAATCTCGGCTATCCGTGTTTTGACACAGCCTTTGCGCGAATCGGAGTTTACATTTGCTATGACAGGCATTTTCCGGAAGGAGCCCGATGTCTGGGGTTAAACGGAGCTGAAATAGTCTTTAATCCATCAGCAACCGTCGCGGGTTTGAGCGAATATTTATGGAAACTCGAACAGCCGTCGCATGCGGTTGCAAACGGGTACTTTGTCGGAGCGATCAACCGTGTCGGTACCGAAGCTCCGTGGAACATTGGCGAGTTTTACGGTCAGAGCTATTTTTGCGATCCGCGTGGTCAGATTGTTGCCGAAGCTTCGCGCGATCAGGACGAGTTGGTCGTCGCCGATCTCGATATGGATAAAATTCGTGAGGTGCGAAATACCTGGCAGTTTTACCGAGACCGCCGTCCAGATGCTTATGGTCAGATCGTGGCGGATTAGAGCTATATGCTAGTTCAAAATAAGGAACAGATCTTTCAAAGAATAGCCGATAACCGAAGTGTTATTGGAGAGTTTGGCGTGCACCGAGTCGGAGTATTTGGCTCATTTGCAACTGGAAAGCAAAATGCCGAAAGCGATATCGATCTTCTCGTAGATTTCCGACCGGGCAAAAAATCCTTTGACAGCTTCATGAACTTAGCATTTTTTCTTGAGGACATTTTGGGTCGAAAAGTCGATTTGGTAACACGAGAATCGCTTAGCCCTTATATAGGCCCGAAGATTCTCGCCGAGGTTGAATATGGCCTTATCGATTGAGGAATATCTTATGCATATCCTCGACGAAGCCGATTTTTTGGAAAGTGAGGTCGGATTGCTCAGCTACGACTCGTTTTGTAAGGATGAATCGGCAAAACGTGCATTTGTTAGGAGCATTGAAGTCATCGGGAAAGCGGTAAAGCAGATCCCGTTAGAAAATCGGGCCCGTTATTCCGAGATCAACTGGCGGGCAATAGCTGGGATGCGTGACAAGTTGATACATGAATACTTTGGCGTTGATTACGAAATCGTTTGGGATGCTGCTGCTGTGAAAGTACCTGAATTGGCAAAGACGGTTAAGAGAATGTTGGTCGATTCGCATGAACAATAAATACTGCACACCGCTTGATATAACTCAGATCGAGCAAAATTTTGCCGAGATAAATCCGGCGATGTCGGCGGCTGAGGCCGGCGTCGAAGCAAATCGCTGTCTGTTTTGCTATGACGCGCCGTGCATCGAGGCCTGTCCGACCGGTATCGATGTGCCGTCGTTTATCAAAAAGATCGCAACGGGCAATCTTTTCGGCTCAGCCCGGGTGATCTTTGACGCGAATCCGATCGGTGCGAGTTGTGCGCGGGTTTGTCCGGTCGAAGTCCTTTGCGAAGGGGCCTGCGTGGAGAAAACTCTACTTCAAAAACCCATCGAAATAGGACGTCTGCAGCGTCATGCTACGGATTATGCTTTAACAAGCGGTCGGCAAATTTTTACTAAAGGCGAGTCGAACGGAAAGTCAGTCGGCATCGTTGGTTCCGGACCAGCAGGGCTGTCTTGTGCCGCATATCTTGCCCGGCTCGGTTACGATGTGACGGTCTATGAACGGAAAGAAAAGGCCGGCGGGCTCGATACCTACGGCATGGCCGAGTATAAAATGCCGCAAAAGGTCTCGCTCAGCGAAGTCGAACACATCGCTCAGATGGGCGTAAAATTTCTTCTAAATACCGAGATAACTGGCGGCGAGCCGGGTGAGCCGCAGATCGTCGCCGGTATCAACCACGTAAGTTTTGGTCAGCTTCGGGAATGGCACGACGCGATCTTTATGGCGGTGGGTCTGGGCGAAACGAATCAGCTAAACATTCCCGGCGAAGATCTCGAAGGCGTTATTGATGCCCTGGCGTTTATCGAACAGATCAAAACGCGGGATTGGAAATCAGTTCCGCTCGGTAAAAAAGTTGCCGTGATCGGAGCCGGCAATACGGCGGTTGACGCCGTTACACAGGCCAAACGCCTCGGTGCGGAAAAAGTGATGATGGTCTATCGCCGGACCGAAGCAAATGCTCCCGCCTACGATTACGAAATGGAACTTGCACGCAAGGACGGTGTTGAATTTCATTGGCAGACTTCACCGGTTGAGATAGTCGGCGATGGCCGAGTGTCGTCGCTGCGTTGCGTCAAACCGGACGGAGGCTTTATCGAGATCGAGTGCGATATGGTCATCAAGGCCATCGGCCAGCAAAAAATGCGAGGCTTTTTTGAAACCGTCGCCACCGTCGCGATCGACGAAAAAGGCCGTGTTGTCGTCAACGACCAAATGCAGACCTCAGATCCAAAGATCTTTGCGGGCGGTGACTGTGCCAACGGCGGTGCCGAGGCGGTCGACGCTTCGCAAATGGGCAAGCATGCAGCGCAAGGGATTCATTTTAGTTTGACCGGCGAAGAAGTGAAATTTGCCGGTGCCTAGCTAAACCACCAAAGGGATCTCACTCAAGGCGTTGTTTTGTTAATCAATTCTCATCTGTCGGGTTTGGCGATATAGAATTGTCGATGTACTATTCTTAAAACTCAATTCAAATTAATCCCTTTCTTGATTGTTTCGCAGTACGATTATGGAAAATGAAACGCCCCAGACTGATGACCTCAAACCAGCCGGATTTGTTGACAAAGCTCTTAACCTGATCGAAAAAGTCGGAAATAAACTTCCGGACCCGGCGGCATTGTTTCTGATTTTGTTGTTTGCTGTATGGGTTCTGTCCGCATTGTTATCGACGATGACATTTGCCGAGATTGATCCGCGCTCTGGCAAAGCCCTTGTCATTAACAATCAAATGACCGGGGCGGCTATCGCCGCGTTTCTTTCAAACATGGTGACGACCTTTACCGGGTTTCATCCGCTCGGCGTCGTTTTGGTCGCTTTGCTTGGCGTAGGAGTCGCCGAACACACCGGATTTATTAACGCTGCTTTGAAAGCACTGTTAAATGTTACATCGCCCAGCCTTTTGACACCGATGCTCATCTTCGTCGCGATCATCAGCCATACTGCTGCCGATGCAGGATATGTGCTGGTGATTCCGTTAGGCGGTGTAATTTTCTACGCGGCAGGCCGGCATCCTTTGGCTGGAATAGCCGCTGCGTTTGCCGGGGTGTCCGGTGGTTTTAGCGCCAATTTCATTCCATCGAGTCTCGATCCGTTATTGTCAGGTTTGACGCAATCGGGGGCTCAGATAATAGACGCCTCACGCCTGGTTAATCCATTATCAAACTGGTATTTCACAGGCGCGTCATGTCTGGTAATCGTCGCCGTCGGTTGGTTTTTGACCGATCGCGTTATCGAACCGCGGCTGAAAAAAGTCGAGATCGACGGTGATCCGGATGAAATGCCCAAAATGGAAACCCTTGGGCCAAAAGAAAAACGGGGCTTGATAGCCGGGCTAGCGACGCTGGTTATCGGGGTCGCGATCCTTGCTGCCGTTTCGATTCCTGAGACGTCACCGATGCGTTCAGCGGCCGGATTTCGGGTAACCATTGATTCAGTCGAAAGAGTCAAAGCGGCCGGTGTGCCCGAGGATGTTGCGGCAAAGGCAAGTCCAATGTTGGGGCAGGATCTGTTTGGCAAAACCGCATTTGATAACGCTCTAAAGTTAAGGCTTGGTGAAGAAAACGCCAAAAAATATGGCGAAATTTTCATGCAAAACGCTGAGCCGGTTCAGCCGCAGTTGACCGCCTCAACGGCACCGCTGATGCAGTCTATAGTCTCGCTGATCTTTCTGCTCTTTATTTTGCCCGGTATCGTCTTCGGCTATGCTGCTGGCACCGTCAAGAGCCATCGCGACATAATCAAAGGAATGAGCAAATCGATGAGCACGATGGGTTATTACATCGTCCTCGCGTTTTTTGCCTCCTTGTTTATTGCCGCTTTTGGCCAGTCAAATATTGGTGCATTGATCGCTTTGAAAGGAGCAGGAGCGTTACAGGCTCTTGCTTTCCCGGCACAATTCACGATCATCGGGATTATCCTCCTGACTGCTTTGGTAAATTTACTGATCGGTTCCGCATCGGCCAAATGGGCGTTGCTGGCCCCGATTTTTGTTCCGATGCTGATGCAGTTGGGGATTTCGCCTGAATTGTCTCAGTCTGCATACCGCATCGGTGATTCAACAACCAATATCATCACACCGTTGATGCCGTATTTTCCGCTGGTTGTGGTGTTTGCTCAGCGATATGTTAAAAATACCGGTATTGGCACGCTTGTGTCATTGATGCTGCCGTATTCGATCGGATTTCTTATTACGTGGATTATCTTTTTGTTAGCGTATTGGGCTTTAGGTATTCCACTTGGACTTCAGGCTCCTTACACATATCCTTAGATTGTTGGTTGAAATATTATGGCAGACTTAAGCAGTAATTTTGCTGGAATCAAATCTCCTAATCCTTTTTGGCTCGCCAGTGCGCCGCCGACGAATATGGGGTCGATGATCGAGCGTGCTTTTGACGCCGGTTGGGGCGGTGCGGTATGGAAAACGCTCGGTGAACCGATCACAAATGTTTCTTCGCGTCTGGCCGCGCTTGATCAGGGGCCGGTGCGAATGATCGGGCTTAATAACATTGAGCTGATAACGGATCGCTCGCTTGAGATCAATCTCAAAGAGATGGCCCAATGCAAAAAGAAATATCCAAATCACGCGGTCATCGCCAGCCTGATGGTCGAATCAAAAAAGGAAGCCTGGCAAGAGATCACAAAGAAAACTCAGGATACTGGCTGCGACGCCTTTGAACTCAACTTTGGCTGTCCGCACGGGATGAGCGAGCGAGGAATGGGAGCCGCAATGGGCCAGGTGCCCGAATATACTTGCATGGTCACCGAATGGGTCAAAGAAGTTTCTGACATTCCGGTGATCGTAAAGCTCACGCCAAACGTGACCCACATCGTTCCGCCCGGACATGCTGCTCAGCGTGGCGGTGCCGATGCCGTTTCGCTGATCAATACAATCAACTCTGTAATGGGCGTTGATATAGAAACGATGATCCCGTATCCGAACGTAAACGGTATGGCGGCTCACGGCGGATACTGCGGCACGGCGGTCAAGCCGATCGCTCTAAATATGGTTTCGGAATTGGCCCGTGATGCCGAATTTAACATCCCGATCTCGGGTATAGGCGGTATCAACACCTGGCGCGACGCGGTGGAATTTATGCTGCTCGGTGCCGGGAATGTGCAGGTCTGCACCGCCGTGATGCATTACGGTTACCGCATCGTCGAGGACATGATCGACGGGCTGAATAATTACCTCGATGAAAAGGGTTTCGCATCAATAAACGATATCATCGGCAAATCCGTCCATCGTGTCACCGATTGGGGAAATCTCGATCTCAACTACGACGTAAAGGCTCGCGTCAACGAAGAAAAATGCATTCAATGCAATCTTTGCTATGTCGCATGCGAAGACGGCGCTCATCAAAGCTTCGAATTTGTCGAATCGAACGGCAAACGCTATCCGCGTGTCATCGAGAAAGAATGCGTCGGCTGCAACCTCTGCGCATT
>JBGTCS010000115.1:0-6342 GCA_041748715.1 Pyrinomonadaceae bacterium
GTTCCCGCAAACTATCGCGGCGATACGATCCGGGTTAATGTCACGGTCAAGTCTCAGGCTTGCACCGACGAGGTTTGCTATCCGCCCAAGACAAAACAACTAACTCTGACTGCCGTGGTTAAATAGCTCGACGGCCTATCACAGATAAGAGACGACCCGTTTTGCCAAATTTCTTTTTTTCCAAACGATACGAAAAAAACAGATCGGGCCGCTCCATTGTGCAAAATGGAGCGGTGTAGATATTTGAGGCAGCGACTCCGCAAGCGATCAATTGATCCCGATTTGCGAGGTGCAGATCGACCAAGGCGTGGCCCTCGCTTGTCGGAGTAAAGTATTTTTCGCTGCCGATAAAACTCTCAGCAAACGCGTCGATCACGTCGCTGCCAATCTCATAATTTGCGCAACTGGCGGCCGGTCCGATGGCGGCGATCATATCAGCGGGCTGCGAGCCGTAGATTTCATTTAATTTAGCCGCCGTTTTAGCCGCAATTGATCGGACCGTGCCGCGCCAGCCGGCGTGGACGGCGGCAAAGGCTCCGGTCGTCGGGTCGCCGAGCAAGATAGGCACGCAATCGGCGGTTTTTACGCCAGCCAGAACGCCGCTCAGGCCGGACATGATCGCGTCGGCCCGTTCATCCGAATTTTTGATATCTGCGGCGGAAGCGATCGTTTTAATGGTTTCGCCGTGAACCTGCCACGCGGTAGTTAACTCAAGATCGATTCCGAATACCGACATAAAACGTTGACGGTTCTCGGCGATATTTTCGGCTGAATCTTCGTCAAAACCGGCCAGATTGAGGTCACTATCCGGAAACGGCGAAACGCCGCCCAGCCGTGTCGAAAAGGCGTTTACAAATCCGGCATCATCGAGCGCCCGGCAAACCAACACCTTAACATCGCCACGCTCTCGCCAAAAGAACCCGCTTTCTGCTAAAGTTCGTTCATCGTCAGCCGACCACCGACTGCCGACCACGGACGACTGTTTTATGATCTTATCCATCGGCATCGACATTGTAGAAGTCTATCGTATACGCGAAACCATCGCCAGAACTCCGCGGTTTCTCCAGCGAGTTTACACGCCCACCGAACGTGCCTACTGCGAAGGCAAAGGCGTCGCTGCGGCTCAGTCGTATTCCGGACGGTTTGCCGCCAAAGAAGCTTTTTTAAAGGCACTGAAGACTGGATGGCGCGGCCAGATCACTTGGCGCGATATTGAGATACTGACGGACAACGACGGTGTGCCGACACTAAATATCACGGGCGAAGCCGAGCGGATAATAAAAGAACGCGGCGTAAACCGCGTTCATTTATCTATATCTCACACATCGGATCATGCCATCGCCGAAGTTATCTTCGAAAAAACTTAATTTAGGGTTGTGGCGGCGTCTTGGCGGCAGCAGGTTCGTCGAGCGACAGGAAAACGACCGGGGCATCGTGATCGGATAGCCGCTCGGGGCGGTTCACATCGTTGGACCACACAAGCGGAAAGTCGGCAGCGACGCGGGCGTAGCCAAATTTTAGCAGCCGATCACGGGTCGGCTTGTTTACGAGAATATGGTCGAGCGCCTGGGCCGAGCCGTCGAAGGTATACGAATAACGATTTTTCGCGTCGATAAAGTCGATCAGATTGATCAGCCCGGTGTTATAGAGCGTCTTTGACGGCGTTATAACGTTTGGTTCGGGTTTGCCCCTGAGAATGCCGATCAGATCGTTGTAACCGTCGTTAAACTGAAAAGCATTAAAATCGCCGCACAAGATCAAGCGTTCCGTGCTGTCGGCTTTTTGTCGCTCCTGAACGAAATTCGCCAGCCACTCAGCCTGTAGGCGGCGTTTGTTACGCACACGATTTCCATCTTTCACATCATCTATACCGCGATAGGACTTAATATGATTTACGATTGTCGAAAACTCGAGCGGCTTTTGCGACTGGCTGTCGATCACCTCGGCCCTGAGCATGAATGGCGGCCGGTCAAATAGTTTTTCGTTTGGAAATGCAGCCGGAAAATCGAGCTTTGCGTCCTTACCGAGCTGTTTGGTCTCGATGACCTTGATCTTTGTCGATTTGACCAAAAATCCGACATTGATGCCTCTCACGTCGTTGCCATCCGCGAGGTAAGCCATATATTTCGGGCTCGGCTGTCCGGCCGCGGCTACATCCGCATTTATTCTATCCGCGAGTTTTTGCAGGACCTTGAGGTTCTCGATCTCGACGATACCGAGCACATCCGGGAGCGAGAGAACATTTCGGATCGCCAACGAAGCTTTCTTAAGACGATTCTGAAATAACTCTTTGGTTACGATGGTTTCTTTGGCGATATTACTTGAGTTGTTTTCGTCATCAAAGAAATTTTCCACATTAAAACTGCCGACCGTCACTTCACGATTTCCGGCCGGGCTCAGCGGTACGAATCCTTTGATATTTTCGATCTCCGAGGGATCTTTAGCATCGATGACAAGTGTGTAAAATTTTCGCGAATAGTCGATGATCCCGGTCAAATTTTTGATCGTTGTACCAGCCGGGACATCAAGCGGCTTATTGCCGACCTGCGCAACGCTGTCGACCCGAAGCATCTCGGGATTCATGTCAAAATATGGCGTCGTCTCGGGCATCTTTTCGCTTATCACCGTCAAAACTTCAATCCCCGCTTCGCGGAAAGGACGCGGCGTGTTGTGCAACGCGACAAAAAAGACGCCGTTTGACGTCGCGACGCCTGTCTTTTCATTTTTGAAACCACCGGTCGGCCCAACTACTGTAAAGTCCGCCCGGACCCTCATGCCTTCGAACCGCTCCATCTGATCAAGCTTGCCTTTCGGATCAAGTTCGACAGATGTTAGAACGATCGGAGCCGGCACGGGATTGTCTTTGGAAATTACCTTGACCGTGGGTCGCGTAATTTCCGTAATGCTCAAAAAGATCTTTTCGTTAGCGGGACGATATTCGGTGACTGTTCCGTCCACCTGGACCAAATCGCCGATCGAGACCAAACCCGCGCTGTCGCGTCCGTAAATATAAAGGCCCTCCGAAGTTTTCGGATTATTGTCGACCTGAGCATCGGGTGTCTGGATATAAAATCCGTTTTTGACGACTGCGGTCACGATGCCCGTCACCCGAACTGCCTCTTTATCGTGTGGCGAAATGTTCTTTTCGCCCTGTATCTCAGCTATCGAATATTCTTTTTGCGCAAAAAGCGTACACGCGCTGCTCAAAACAATGGCGGCGATCATTATCACACGGAACTGAACAAAATCATGATTGTGACTTTTCATTACAAGGTATCCCTTCGCCTCTCAATAAGTTCCTGAACGTTCTTTGGAATTTCACTAAAAAAATTGTAGCCGGTCAAATTTTCCACAGCGTCAACCGTGACTCTGTAATTACGCCATTGGGTGCTGTTTATCGGCGGTTGGTTGGACACGATGATCCCAAACGCTCGGGTGGCTCGCGACACACGCTGGAGGTCGTTATTTCCGTTCGGTAGAACAAGCACGACTTTCCACGTCGTTTGGGGAACAACCACCTGGCCGGCGGCGATCGTGCCGATGTTACCGGTCGGTCCGGTAATAATATATATCTCATTTCCTTGTGACGCGAGAGTTCGGCTATAGGATTCGAAATCTTCCCACGGGCCCTGATTGTTTGCTGCAAGCTGCGGTATAAAATTGGTCATCAGGAAAGTCGCGGAATTATCCGGGACGGAGCGGGTCCGATCACCCGATGGGCACATATGTCCCCGGTCATAGCCTGAGCCGGAATAGTCCGTGCCCTGGACCTGATACCAGCCCGCCGGCAATGCCGGATCTGCACGGTAATCGTCCTGGCGTGGTGCCGACCCGATCCACGAACTGTCGAGCCGCCATGCAACCCAATTGGGCGTCGCCTTGGCCCGGCTGTATGAAAGCGAATACTGAGGCTTGTGAATCAGATAATTATTTTCGTTGGCGACATCGCTGGTCGCGTAACTGGGATTGCCAAAGATTAGCGGGTCGTCACCCGGAAAAGGAGCGTTGATCGTTATGTTCTGGCTGAGATTAACCGTCCGTCCCTCGGCGTCCGATGCAACGGCTGTTACATTTCTAATCCCGCCGGAGCTTTCGGCAGGTATCGTCGCCTGATATGAAAATACATTGTCGCCGGGAGTGACATCGCCGTTTGTTCCGTTATCGAAGAATGTCTGCGACGCCGAACCGCCGATATTTGTCAGGTTGCCGACAACAGAGATGCCGGTACTGGGCGGTGTGGTCGCCGGGGCAACTGTTACGGTCAAAAGCGTCGTTCCGGATGGAGCGACAGTCGAAGGGCTCGCACTCATCGCTGCGAAGAGCGTAGTACCGCCCTCGCTGCAGACGAACGCGGACGACGACAGATTGCGCGGTGCAAAGGGCGTCAACGTGGCAAAATCATCTAAATTGTTGTCCGTGTCCTTGCAACCTTGCTGAAGCCGTGCGTGACTGTTGCCGCTGCCCGGCGCCGAAGTGCGCGTCCCCTCAAAAAAAACGTTCGAGCCGGTGCCCCAGCCTACCGCGTCGATGATGGTTCCACTATTCTGTTCGCCCTGTCGGATCGCCAATCCTCCGTTAGAAGCTGATAGCGAACAAGCGCAGGCCGTGTTGTTGAATGTAATGTTGGGCGTAACGGAGCCCGAATATGAGGTCGATGAGACGAGGTAATATTGTCCGGGCTGGACGATGGTCGTAGTGGTCCACACGGCAAGCGGGCCCACATCGTTCGTGCCATTTTGGGATCTGTAAACGAGGCGGTAGCCATTAAGATCTACCGCAGTTGATCCGATGTTGTGAAGTTCTACAAATTCGTCGTTCGGAACAGCCGATGTGCCCGGTTGAAACTGGCTGATAACCAAATTGGGTGATATAAGCGCCGATTCGACAATAGTTTCCGTCTGCGCGGATGCCCCATAACCGAGCAGGAACCAGACGGAGACAACGGTCATTGCCGCCAGACAAAAATAAAACTTCTTCATTAAATACTACCTAGTCGGTCAGTTTACAAAGGGAGGGTAAGCAATAGCCTGCACTAATTTTCTAACATATTTTGATGCTGAATTGAACCGAAGTAGAAATAAAAAAATGCTGTTTTTAGCGTCCTGCCCGCGGGTATACCACCGGGCTCTTGTTTCCGCTTTTATCGACGCTCCGAACACCGAAAAAATAATTGTCTTTTGACATATTCTTTACTACGAAGTTTAAGACATTTCCTGCCGGTATAAAGTTTGTCCATTCGGCGGCCGATGTGTCGCGATAGGCGATCTCATAGCCGGCTAAATCGGCCTCGGTAGTAGCGTCCCATTTCAACTCGGTGTCGTTTGTCAGGCGAGAGGTTACAATGGCTACATTCTTAGGTTTGGCGGGAGCCGAAGCCATGCTTGCGAGCGCGATCAGATTTACCCGGGCAACATTTGCTGTATAGTCAAAATCGACATATTCCGGCGTGTCGCCGTAGAAAATACCATTCTCCGTGCGGACATTCTGGTGCTGGTGTTCATAATCCTCATCGGACTCGGTTAGGCGAACGGCGGTAAATCCGCGTTCGACAAATGGGATGTGGTCGCCGCCGCGTCCGTACCGGTCGCGTCGATAGATCATCCAGACGCCAAAATCCTTGAGATAGCGGTCAGATTGTTCCTTGATATAACGAGCTAGTTGGCGCGAGGCCGAATCATTCTCTCCGCCGACGCTGCGGCGGGCGCTCGCTTGCTGTTCCGTTTCATTTGACGGCACACCCTCGCTAAAAACCCTTACCTTATTGCGGTTCGCCGAATTTTTCTTCGTCGTTACGCCGCCAACGATATCGTTCGTGAACATTGCCTCGATATTCATCTTGGATAATTTCGCCTGTTCGGCATAATATGTTGCACCGAGCAAACCCTGCTCTTCGCCCGGAACCGCCATAAACACGATGGTCGCGTCATATTTTTGTTTAGACATAACCCGGGCGAGTTCGATCGAAACCGCTGTCCCGGAAGCGTCGTCATTGGCGCCGGGAGCATCGCATTTGGCGTCGGTCGGCGAGGTGCACATCGAATCGTAATGGCCCGAAACTACGTAAACCCGATCCGGGTCGGTCGTTCCCTTGAGCACGGCAAAAACATTGGTCAGATTTGTCGGTTCGGGAATGCGGTTGGCCTTTGGCTGCACGAATGTCTGCTTTTGCACGTCGAGACAGCCGCCGCAATCGCGGCTGATCCTTTGGAATTCGTCATAGATCCAATCTCTCGCAGCTCCGATGCCGCGCGTCGGATTGTCCTGCTCGGAAAGAGTGTTTCGCGTGCCGAATGAGACGAGCTTTCGGATCGACGACTCGATATTTTTGGCCGAAACTTCTTT
>JBGTCS010000116.1:0-2878 GCA_041748715.1 Pyrinomonadaceae bacterium
GCATATTCCTACGGTTTTGGGTGCCGTCGTACTGACCTACAATATCGACGGATTGACCGAACCGCTGAAACTTTCAGGCGAAGCGATCGCAGATATTTATTTGGGAAAGATCAAGAAATGGAATGATCCGCGTCTAAAGACCGACAATCCGACAGCAAATCTTCCCGATGTTGAGATCTTGCCGGTTTATCGAGCCGATTCGAGTGGAACATCGGCGGTTTTTACCGATTTCCTCTCAAAAACGGTTCCGGAATGGAAAGAGAAGATCGGGATGAATAAGCAGCCGAGTTGGGTGACAGGCGTTGGCATCGGTGCTAAGGGCAACGACGGCGTTATGGGGCAGGTCAAGCAGACCCCAAATTCGATAGGTTATGTCGAACTGACATTCGCAAAAGCGAACAACCTTCCGACGGCAAAGGTTCGCAATAAAGCGGGCGAATATGTCGAAGCAGATCTGGGAAGCGTCGCCGCAGCGGCGGCCGATTCATCTGCGAACATGCCGGCTGATCTGCGAGTTCAGATCACAAATGCCGAAGGCAAGAATTCGTACCCAATTTCGAGCTATACCTACATCCTGGTTTTCAAAGAGCAGCAGGATCACGTAAAAGGTAAGGCACTGGCCGATTTTCTATACTGGGCGGTCACCGACGGCGAGTCGTTTGTTAAAGATCTCCACTACGCACCACTTCCGAGTGACGTAGTCGGCAAGGTCAAGACGAAGATCGATTCAATGACCGGCGGCGGCAAGCCACTTCGATAAATACTGTGTCAGAAACGAGATCCGCCGGAGACAAAATCTTTCGCGCCATCCTAATGGTTGCTGCCACGAGCATTTTGCTGATCGTGGCGGCGATCATGTTTGTAATGGCCCAGAATGCGATGCCAACGATCGAACGGTTTGGCATCGGGTTTCTGTTCGGGATGGAGTGGAAACCGGCGCAGGAGGAATTTGGAGCTCTGCCGTTCATTTACGGCACAGTAGTTTCGTCGGTGTTAGCTCTGGTCATAGCCGTTCCCATCTCGCTCGGCATTGCGATATTTCTGGTCGAGCAGGCTTCAAAACGAGTTGCAAGGCCGATCGGATTCATGGTCGAACTATTAGCGGCGATACCGTCGGTAGTGTACGGCTTGTGGGGAATTTTTGTCCTCGCACCGCTTATCCGCGATCACGTCGGACCGGTTTTGCAGGATTATCTCGGGTTCCTGCCGCTGTTTCAGGGTCGGCTTACCGGATTGGGAATGCTGACCGGCGGTGTCATTCTGGCATTAATGATCACCCCGATCGTGACATCTGTCATCCGCGATGTTCTGGAAGCCGTTCCGACCAATCAGCGCGAAGCCGCGCTTGCTCTAGGAGCGACAAAATGGGAAACGACGACCATCGTCCTTGGTAACGCGGCGTCCGGCATAGCCGGCGCCGTTGTACTGGGTTTGGGCCGGGCGATCGGGGAAACGATGGCCGTGACAATGGTGATCGGCAATTCACCGCAGATTTCTGCATCGCTTTTTGAGCCGGCCAATACAATCGCGTCGCTTTTGGCGGCAAACTTTGCCGAGGCAACGGACAAAACGTATCTGAGTGCTCTGGTGGAAATGGGCCTTGTGCTTTTTCTGGTCACATTTATAGTTAATGCTCTGGCAAAACTTTTGATCATGAGCGTCGCCGGTAAAGCTAATGCAGCAAAACATACTTAGGCTGCGAATAAATTATGGGGGCAATCGCCGCTACAAATAGATACGACCGACGAAGGGTTGTTAACGCGATAATGACGGGCTTGACGGCGGCGTCAGCTTTGATCACGAGCGCGATCCTCTTAATTATTCTGGGTTACATAGCTTATCGCGGTGTGTCGTCTCTGAGTATCGAATTTTTGACCGACACGCCAAAACCGGTCGGCGAGGGCGGCGGCATCGGAAATGCGATCGTCGGTTCGGCAATGATGACCGGACTTGCGGCTATCATCGGTCTGCCGTTAGGGATCGCCGCCGGCGTTTATCTGGCTGAAAGCGGCAAAAACTGGTACGGCAAAACCGTCCGTTTTTTGGCCGATACGTTGATCGGTATCCCGTCGATCATTGTCGGTATCTTTGTCTACACGCTGGTCGTACTGCCGATGGGTCGGCAGTCAGGCCTGGCCGGTGGGCTCGCCCTCGCGATCATAATGATCCCGATTGTCGCCCGTACGACCGAGGAAATGATCAGGTTGGTGCCAAACTCGATGCGTGAAGGAGCTTTGGCACTTGGCGCTCCGCAGTGGCGCGTTTCTTGGAATATTGTGCTGCCTGCAGCGGCATCCGGAATTGCGACCGGTGCAATGCTCTCGATCGCTCGTGTTACGGGCGAGACGGCTCCACTTTTGTTTACGGCACTTAACAGTCGTTTTTACAATGTATATTACGATCAGCCGATGTCGTCGCTCACGGTCCAGATCTTTAACTATGCGACCGGCCCGTTTGAGGTAGAACATGCAATGGCGTGGGCAGCGACGCTTTTATTGGTGGGTCTTATTTTGGTGATAAACATTCTGGTGAGGCTGCTCACAAGGAAGAAACATTAGTAATCGATGGACAGCAAGATCAGTATTTCAGATTTGAATTTCTTTTATGGCAAGGAGCAGGCTCTTTTCGATATCTCGCTTGAGATCCCGAAGCGCGAGGTTGTCGCCTTTATCGGGCCGTCTGGATGTGGAAAATCTACTTTTCTCCGTACGCTCAACCGCATGAACGACACGATCCCGATCGCGTCTGTAAACGGAACCGTGATGATCGACGGACAGGATATTTACAGCCCTGGTACGGATGTCGTTGCGCTCCGCCGCAAGGTCGGGATGGTCTTTCAGAAATCGAACCCGTTCCCAAAGTCTATTTTTGAAAATGT
>JBGTCS010000117.1:0-4789 GCA_041748715.1 Pyrinomonadaceae bacterium
CCAAAGCCCGAGCCTTTACCGGAGACTCCGAAAGTCGAATCTAAACCCATTCAGATCTCCGCGACCGAAAACCCAATTGCTCCGGCCGCTGAAGCGTCCAAATCCGGCGATTCCAAAAAATATCAGAAAGGTGCGCGCGGCGGTTGCTTTTATCTAAACACAAGCGGAAAAAAGGTTTATGTCGATCATAGCAAGTGCCAGTAACCGCCATTCTCCCAGGTTTTAAATAAACATCAATTTATTCGCAAGCTTGTACATCGCGCTCGTTCTAGGCTCGCAGTGTTGATATCGGTTGGTAAACGACGGCGATTCGCTCGCACAATTGTTTACAGAAAGACAGTAGATATCATTCTGGCTGCGCCGATTACGGCTGGCGGACGGCCCCTGTTCGCGTGTTCAATTCAATAGAGGAAAATACAATGAGAATTACCTTAATGTTATCAACAGTTTTGGCGGCGAGTGTTGCGCTCCTCGGTGCCTGTGATCCAAAACCCGAAACACCAATTAAAACGGCTGCCACGCCGAGTCCGACCTCAACGCCGACTCCTGGTGTTTCGCCAACTGCATCACCAACGATTTCGCCGACCCCGTCTCCTGTTATGAAGAAAACGGATCCGACCATGACGCCGACTCCAAAGGCGACTTAATAGTCCGGTCCCAGATCAAATGGCGGGTCATCCGGCCCGCCATTTTTACCGACAGATCGGCCTATTCAAGGACGTGCTCAAATCCAAACATTTAAATTTGTTCGAACTTTTCGTTCACGGCGCTCGTTTGCCAAGACAGTTGGGAAATTTCACTCGGAGACCTTTATATGAAAAAAGTAGGAATTATCATTTTCGCCGTCGCTCTTGTTGTCGGCATCGTTATTTCAAACATGTTCTCAGTCGGTCAGGCCGCTACAACCTTTTTCAATTTCTCATGTAATTTTAAAGGTGTCCGGGGTTCCGGCAATTTAGCTTCTGAAACCCGCAATCTATCAAACTTTAAGGCGGTTGAGGTCGGCGGCATTTTTAAGGTCGAGATCACGGCTCAAAAGGAATTCAGTGTCGTCGTCGAGGCTGATGACAATCTTATAAAATTGATTACAACTGAGGTCAGCGATGGTGTTCTAACAATTAAGACCGCCAAAAAGATTTCGCCTCGCGAAGAGATCCGTATAATAATATCGGCTCCCGATATTGAACGACTTGATATTTCTGGCGTTTCAAGTGTTTCGCTCAGCGATCTAAATAATGCGAGCCTGACCGTCGACAGTTCTGGCGCGTCCAAGATCAACCTTTCGGGTAAAACGGCGGAGTTGCGGGTTGACGTAAGCGGAGCATCAAAGGTGGACGCCGAAGAGCTGCAAGCAGTGAACGGCGATATAGATGCCAGCGGTGCCAGCACAGTTCTCGTAAACGTGACAGGCGACCTCAAGACTCAGGCAACCGGTGCAAGCAAGATCGTCTACACCGGCACGCCGGCAAATCTCGAAAAGTCCGCTCACGGGGCGAGCCGTGTATCGCAAAAATAGATCACGTTTCGACAGCTTTTGTCGTGACGCCCATAACTTGTCCCGTTTGATTGATCCCGACGGCGTAAATGTCTATACGGATACTTCCGATCCTAAATATTTTTCTATCGCTCAAATTTTCCTCGATCAGTTTTTGCAGATCGAGGAATTTTTTTGCCCTCTCTATTTCCGTCGGACCAAACCAATTCTTTACATCAGTTAACCGTCGAAAGAATTCATCGAATGCGATCTCTTCAACCTGATCTTTATTATCGCCTCGGGTGTGATATAAGATGTCTTTGCCCAAGACGCTAGATGATGGAAATCCCGCAAATGGCAGTACCGGAGAATCCGTCTCACTTATATAGATCAGACCTTCGCAGGCTCGCTTGATGGCATTTAAAAGAAAGTCAGAATTTTTATTTTCATCTTGAAATTTTTTCTGTATTTTTTCGGTCATTTTAGTCCATTTTTGATCAAAAAAAGGTCGGGTTTGTTAGTCTAACACATTCAAAAATTCGGGCGAATTGTTGTCAAAAAAGGAAGTTAAATTCATGTTAAACGCGCCGAAATAAAGCTGTGGATATCTGTTTGCATCGGGTTATTTTTCGTGTTAGTCTGTTACCCGTTTCCAGATATCTAAACTCTGTAAATTGTTGAAAATAAACATCTTAAAGCAGCACTTTAGGTTTTATGCACTTATCTCTCCGTACTGTGCAAAACCTGTGAATATCTCAACAATCTTGATGGTTTAGACAGAGCGGAAAGCACCAAAACAAAACGACTTCTGGTTATATTGGGGCGGTCTAAATCCAACGGCCATTGTCCGCCAACGCTAAGTTTTGATTTATGACCGACGAGCCCCTTTAAGCGCTTTTTTCGACGCATGACATTGAAAGATACCTCCACCGATTCGACGATTTGGAACGACGTATTAGACGTCGTTAAATCGCGCTTAAACAGTGACATTTTTAACACGTGGTTTCGTCCGGTGGGCTTTGTGAGCCTTGATCAAAACACGCGAACTATCACACTTCGGGCGGGACAGGTGACCAAAGATTGGATATGTATGTACTACTCCAATCTATTGGACACCTCGATGTCTGAATTAAATTTAGAGGATCACGCTATCGAGTGGCAGATCGATATTGATCAACCCGTCACACCGCAATTCGAAGAGGATGCAGATGCGGACTTCTTTTTTTCGCCAAAGGGCAGCGGCGGCATCGGTTTCGGATCAGGAGCCAGTCCGGCACGTCAAATCGACATTGCCCACATCGATGATGGTCTCAATGCAAAATACACATTTGAAAAATTTGTCATTGGCTCATGCAATCAATTTGCCCACGCCGCGGCCAAGGCAACTGCCGAATCGCCAGGCACCACCTATAACCCGCTGTTCATTTACGGCGGAGTTGGTCTTGGCAAAACACATTTGATGCATGCGATCGGGCACAACATTAAAGCCCGCAGCCCGCATATGAAAGTCGCCTATATTACGTCGGAGAGGTTTATGAACGAACTCATAAACGCCATCCGCTTTAATACGACCTCGGCATTTCGCGATAAATACAGGTCGATCGACGTTCTACTGATGGACGATGTCCAATTTATGGCGGGCAAAGAGCGAACGCAGGAAGAGTTTTTTCACACTTTTAATACACTGCATAATGGTCAAAAACAGATCGTCGTATCTAGCGACTGTCCCCCGCGTGAAATACCGACGCTTGAGGCACGGCTGCACGCGAGATTTGAATGGGGTGTGATCGCGGATCTCGAACCGCCGGATCTGGAGACCAAAGTTGCGATCCTAAAACGCAAGGCCGATATGGACGGGATTCATCTGGATGATGACATTGCTATATATATCGCAGGCAAGATCAAGAGTAATGTCCGCGAGCTCGAAGGCTCGCTGGTAAGACTTGTCGCCATCTCGTCGATGAAGGGTGTTCCGATCTCAAAAATGCTGGCCCAGGAATCGATGAAGAATATCCTCGACAGCGAACGCCCGGCCGGCCTCACTCTGGATCATATTGCTCGAACCGTCGCCTCGCATTACAAGATGACGATCGACGATATCAAGTCGAAAAACAATTCCCGAGGCGTGGCTGTACCGCGACAGGTGGCCATGTATCTCTGTAAAAGATTGACGCGTCACAGCTTCCCTGAGATAGGTCGCGAGTTCGGCGGCAAGCATCACACGACAGTTATGCACTCGGTTAGCAAGATAGAAACGCTGTTTAAGGACGATCGTAATTTCCACAGGGAGATAAACGAGCTAATCGACAGTCTTTGCAGTTAATTAAAGCTTTTTTAACGCAAAAGCGGTTTAGCTATTTTCCACACGCAGCAAGAAATTATTAATTGAATAAGTTCTTTGCTATCAGTTATTTGAGATTTTATTTTCCACTTTTCCCCAACCCGTGCCAATCAGGGTTGTGGACGGGAGTGGAAAACTGGCCAATGGTAAAACTATCCACAGGGGATCGAGTTTTTCCACAGGTTTTCCACACTGCATTGTGGACAAAAAGTCTCTTGAAACAAAAGAGTTTAGGTCGCTTTTACACATTTGCACAGGGCCTATTACTAGTACTAGGTTTAAATAAGATTTTTATCTTAATTTAGTTTTAGAAAAGCTTTCGGAAAAGAATTTAAAAAATTAGCACGAGGACGGCGATTGGAATATAATCGGCGAAACAACAATCTAGGCGGTCAAAGTAAAACGAATTTGTATAGTCGATGTTTTTAGAGACTGGCAATAATCAGGAGTATTAATTATGGAATTTAAGATCAAACAGAGCATTTTGAAAGAAGAGTTGGGTTATATTCAGGGCGTTGTCGAACGAAAAACGACGATACCGGTTTTGTCCAACATCCTGATCGAGTCGCTTGGCGAAAACGAGATACGCATTGTCGGGACCGATCTTGACTGCACAATCCGCTGCGACGCCGAGGCCGAGATCATCAAACCGGGTGCGATCTGTATTCAGGCCCGCAAGCTGTTTGATATCGTCCGAGCCCTTGACAGCGGCGAAGTACATTTCAAAAAAGAGGATAACGAATGGGTGACGATGAAAGCGGGCCATGCCAATTTTCGCCTCGCCGGCGTAAACCGCGAACAGTTTCCCGAGATCCCCAGCTTTAAGAGCACGCCGATGCGGCTCGCGGCCGACACGTTCAACTACATGATCCGCAACACGGCGTTTGCCATCACCAATGAGCAGTCGCGGTTTACGCTGTCGGGTGCAAAATTTATCATCGGCGAGGGGTCGGCCAAGATGGTCACGACCGACG
>JBGTCS010000118.1:0-2238 GCA_041748715.1 Pyrinomonadaceae bacterium
TGATAATCCGCCGGCGATCGAATCGGCGCCCGTGACACAGAACATCTTCGCACCGACGCTGAAACACAGGTCGTTGCCCCATTTTATGTCCTCAGTCGCACCTGGAAATGCGAGACAAAATTCGCGAAGTGGTTCTAAGTTCATTTACTTCATTTATACTTTGCGAACTCTGCGAAAATCTCGGCATTCTCTGCGTTGAGAAGATTTTTATCGCAGAGTGGCCCTGATTAAGACGCAGAAACGCGGAAGAACTATTCAAATCAAAGAAGCCATTGCATCGATCGTCCTTGCAACGTCAGCGGACGGTACATCACAATGAGTCACCATTCGAATGAGGCTTCCAAACCCGATCGCTAGAATCCCGTCGTCTTTTAACTTTGAAACGATCTCGGCCGATGATTTGCCCGTCGCGGCGATATCAAAAATCACGATGTTCGTTACGACCTTTTCTACATTTATGCCGATGCCGGGGATATCGGCAAGGCCGTTCGCGAGCGATTTAGCGTTTGCGTGGTCTTCGTGCAAGCGTTTTGGCCCGTCTTCCAATGCGATCAATCCGGCCGCTGCAAGAATGCCGATCTGACGCATCCCGCCACCGAGGCGTTTTCGCCATATGCGGGCTTCATCAATAAATTCCCTGGTTCCCATCAGGATCGAACCTGCGGGAGCACCGAGGCCTTTTGACAGAGTGAACATTACCGAATCGCAATCGCGGGTCAGATCGGCGACTGATTCGTTAAGAGCAACAGAAGCATTAAATATACGGGCTCCGTCCATATGCACGGGTAAGCCAGCCGCGTGGGCCTTTGAGCAAACTACCGAGCATGCGGCTCCGTTCATCGCGCTTCCGCCGGCAAAATTATGAGTGTTTTCAAGACAGATAAGGCTTGTCGCTGCTTGATAATATGGCGGGTCGATCTTTAGGGCAGGCTCGATCTCATCCCATGTCAGATGTCCCGATCCGTCCGCGCTTTTGACCGCACGGATCGTCACACCCGAAATAACGGCCGCTGCGCCGAGTTCGTAGTTTAAGATATGGCCGCGGTCTTCAGTAACTATCTCCTGCCCCGGTTTGGTGTGGACTTTGACCGCGATCTCGTTCCCCATACATCCGGTCGGTACCCACAGAGCCGCTTCTTTCTCAAATATCTCCGACGCCCGCTCCTGCAAACGGTTGACGGTCGGGTCGTCGCCAAATACATCATCCCCAACCTCAGCCGCCGCCATCGCTCGCCGCATCGCATCGCTCGGTTTTGTTACGGTATCGCTGCGAAGATCTATCATTTGTCTGTTATTAGCCCGCTTTCTAAAATGTTCATAGGTTCATTCGTAATTCTACACGCGTTATATAAAAAATTATCTTTCGCGGCAGCGGTTTTATTAAAAAGCCAATTACCAATTATCAATTTACAATGTACAATTGCGCATCCGTAAAATCTGTCTGAAAGTGAGGTTTAAATGAAAAAGCTGTATGTTTTGATTATCCTGGCGTTTGTGTGGGTCCTGCAGGCCGCGGCACAAACCGGTGCGACGGGTGAAATGAAAGGTAAGGGAACCGTTGTTATTCGGGCCGCTCGGATAATCGACGGTCGCGGTGGCGAGCCGTTAATCAATGGTGCCATCGTTGTGACTGACGACAAGATCGTCGCGGTCGGCCCGCTCGCGGCCATTACGGTTCCGGCCGGTTCGCGAATGATCGATCTCGGCGACGCGACGCTGATGCCGGGATTTATCGATTTGCACACGCACATAATCGGCCGCGTGCTCGGCGACCCCGAGGGGGTAAATTCGGCGGCACGAGATCATGATTCTTTTGGAGCGATACTTTCGGTTGAGAACGCCCGAAAAACGCTGTTGGCCGGCTTTACGACCATTCGGAATCTGGGAGCGGACCGATTTGACGATCTTGCTCTCCGCAAAGCGATAAACGACGGGTTTGTTGTCGGTCCAAGAATCCTGGGCGCAGGCCACAGTCTTGGCATCACGGGCGGGCATTGCGACGAGAATGGCTACAAACCGGGTCTGTTCGACGGCAACATCCAAAACGGCATTGCAAACGGTGCTGAAGAAGTTCGAGCGTCTGTCCGCTATCAGGTCAAATACGGCGCCGACTGGATAAAGACCTGCGCGACCGCCGGCGTGCTCAGCGAGGGCATGGCCACCGTCGGGACGACGCAATATACGTTCGAAGAGCTAAAGGCAATGGTCGATGAGGCAACAAAGCTTAATCGAAAAGTC
>JBGTCS010000119.1:0-3467 GCA_041748715.1 Pyrinomonadaceae bacterium
GTGCTTTCCACCTGCGAACACCTTCTGTCGGCGCTTCGCGGCAGCGGCGTGGACAATTGTTTTATCGATCTCGACAACATTGAAATACCAATAATGGACGGTTCCAGCGAGAATTTTATCGATTTGATCTTAGCGTCGGGCACGGTTGAGCAGAATGCACATCGCCGTATTTTTCGTGTTCTCGAACGTGTCGACTTTGAACAAGGCGACCGAAGAATGTCGATAGAACCGTCCGACAAATATGAGATAGAATGCATGATCGACTTTCCTCATCCCTTTATTGAGCGGCAGTCGCTGAATTTCGTTTTTGCGAATGGTTCATTTGGTCGCGAGATAGCATCGGCACGCACATTTGGATTTACCCACGAGATCGAAATGCTACGAAAGGCAAATCTCGCGCTCGGCGGAAGCCTGGAAAATGCGATTGTGTTGACCGAAGATGGAATGCTGAACGAATCCCCTCTCAGGTTTGATGACGAATTTGTTCGTCACAAGATACTAGATATTATCGGGGATTTTGCTCTTCTGGGTATGCCTATCAAGGGCAAAATAAAAGCTGAAAAGAGTGGTCACGCCGTTCACGCAGCGTTGATGAGTAAACTGCTTAAATCTGAAGGGTCGTGGGAGATCGTTCAGAGTCATTGATATCAAGGCGCCGTCGGACTCGGTTCCGGAGTGCGGAGAGTGGGAGCGGCCTCAAAATATACAAACGTATCACTGCTATTAACCCGGGCTCGCAGGAAATCGATGATCCGATTCTGATCGACCGAAGCCAAAACTGATTTTGAGCGAACAACGGCGATCCAGACCGGGTTCTGCGATTCGGTTGAATTATTGAGAGCCCGGTCTATGACGCAGGATTCGATCACGGGATATTGCGCCTTTAGTTCTTCAAAAATTTGTTTTCCGAGCAGTTTTTGAGCCTCGGCTTCGTCTACCTTGTCTTTCAGTTCCCGGAGAACTTTTTCTCGTTCATTAAGTGCGTCTGTCAATTGCTTCGTCTGCTCGTCATCCCCACTGTTTTTGAGGTAAGCAAATCCCTGTTTGATTTCCAGCGAAGTCTCGCCGAGTCCGTAAACCGGAAGCTTCGCCTTCAATGCAGTTATCGATTCCTCCGGGATAAATTCACCGCCATAAGTAAGCGTGATCGATTGCAGCTTGGGATCTATGTTCTTTTTAAGGAGGTAGTCGTTGGGAAAGACGGCCTCGCGATCGACGAATTGATTAGCTTTCTTACTGAACTGATTTTGCCTGACAATATCGTAACCAAAATATATGCTCGGCAAAAGCGTTATCAGAACGACCAGCCAAACAATACGCCTGGCGATCACCTCGTCCTTTGGATCGTCCAGATGCTTGCGCGGAAAATTGAGAAATCGCCCAGTCAGCAATGTTGCGAGGGCGATAAAAACGGTATTTATCAAAAATAAGTAAAGAGCACCGCTAAAGATCGCAAAGTTCCAGTTAGCGAGCCCGTAACCGGCGGTACAAAGCGGCGGCATAAGCGCAGTGGCAATCGCGACGCCCGGGATGACATTCCCTTTTTGTCGGCTCGAAACCGCCAGTATTCCAGCAAAACCGCCAAAAAAAGCGATCAGTACATCATAAATATTTGGCGATGTCCGCGAAAGGATCTCAGAGGACGCCTCGTTTAAAGGCGAAAGGGAAAAAAAGACGGTTGATGTGGCAAGACCGACCCCGACCGCAAATGCGTAGTTATACAGAGCTTTTCGCAGCAGCGCCAAGTCGTTTATTGCCATTCCCATACCGAGGCCAATGATCGGGCCCATTAGTGGTGAAACGAGCATCGCTCCGATGACAACGGCGGTTGAATTGACGTTTAGTCCAAGCGACGCAATAAAGATTGCGAATACAAGGACCCACAGGTTGGTTCCTTTAAACACGACCCCCATATCGACGTCGTCGATAACTTTGTGAAAGTCTTCTTTCTCTCCGTTTAAACGGAATTTCTCAATGAAATTACTCACGATTTCTTTCTAGCAATAGCCTTGATGCCGACATTCAACGCAACCCGAACTTCGAATACTGTTTAGGGGGCTATTTGTCCCAGTCCGGCGTATGAAATGTGCCTTCCTTATCGACCCGCTGATACGTGTGGGCTCCAAAGTAATCGCGTTGCGCCTGAATCAAATTCGCGGGCAGACGTTCGGTTGCGTACGCACTCAGATAGTTTACTGTCGATGCGGACGACATGCACGGAATGTCCGACGAAAGTGCAGATTTAACAAAGGCATCCAGATGCTCTCGCTTTTCCCGGATCAAAGGCAGAAAAACATCCGATAAGAGCAAATTTTCGAGGTCCGGCCGACCGGCAAAAGCCTTGCGTATATCTTCAAGTACTTCGGAACGGATAATGCATCCGCCGCGCCAGATCTTGGCGATCCCGGCCATGTCGAGATTGTAATTTCGCTCGACAGATGCCGTCGAAAGTAGTGCAAGTCCCTGGGCGTAGGTTGCAATAAATGCAATTTGTAAAGCATCTTTTACCGAGTCGGTCGTCAGCTCTTTCGCTATACCCGCTGTCTTGGTCGAACCGAAAAGTTTGGCAGCAGCGGAGCGGACCGATTTTCGGGCCGACATCTGTCGCATCGTAACGGCGGAATCGATAGTCGGGATCGGAACGCCGTGATCCATCGCCGCTTGCGAAGTCCATTTTCCGGTTCCTTTTTGTCCCGCCGTATCAAGGATCAATTCTACAAGCGGTTTGCCGGTTATATCATCACTTTTCTTAAGTACAGTTGATGTTATCTCGATCAAAAATCCATTTAATTCGGCGCGATCCCATTCGCCAAAATGCTCTGAAATCTCGTTTTCCGACAGGCCGAGCCCGCGTCTCATCACATCGTAGGCCTCAGAGATCAACTGCATCATGCCGTATTCGATGCCGTTATGGACCATTTTTACAAAATGTCCGGCGGAACCCGCTCCCATATAAGTGACGCATGGTTCGCCATTGACCTTTGCCGAAACAGCTTGCAGTGTAGGTTCGATTCGATCGTAAAATTCGCGTCGCCCGCCCGGCATAATGCTCGCTCCGTGCCTGGCACCTTCCTCGCCGCCACTGACGCCAACGCCCATAAACCCGATTCCCTTAGCCGCCAGATCCGCTTCGCGGCGATCGGTGTCGGTATAGTGCGAATTCCCGCCGTCGATAATGAGATCGTCCTGGTCGAGGTGCGGCACAAGGTCGGCGATCACCGCGTCTACGATCGGGCCGGCGGGAACAAGCATCATTATATTGCGCGGGCTCTCAAGTTTGGACAAAAATTCCGCCAGATCACCGCCCACATCGACCGGCATTCCAGCTCCCTCAGCCAGCAAAAGCTCGCGTTTGCCGGCGTCGAGATCAAATCCAACGCTTTGAATTCCGTGTTCGGCGATATTCAGGAGAAAATTGCGGCCCATCGTGCCAAGGCCGATCATTCCGAAATGTGCTTTATTCATAC